>NZ_JAKEDU010000012.1 GCF_021462405.1 Thermus tengchongensis
AAGGCTTGCTCCTTCCCCGGCACCCTCCCAAGCTCAAGACCACTTTCCCTGGGGTTCTTGCCCTAGGGGAAGGGTTCAACCTGCTGCCTGGGCTTGAGGTGAAGGCGCCCGACGAGGTGTGGGTAGCGGACCTGAGCTACGTGGTCCTGGGGGAAGGGACGGCTTACCTGGCGGTGGTGATGGACCTTTACACCCGCCGGGTGCTGGGGTTGTCCTTGGGGCGGAGGCTGTCCCAGGGACTGGCCTTGGCGGCCTTGGAGCAGGCCTTGCGGGAGGGGGTGCCGCGGGTCCATCACTCGGACCAGGGGGGTGCAGTACACCTCCAGGCGGTACGTGGAGCGATGGGTAGGGCTTGGGGTAAGGCTGAGCTGTGCGGAGAGGGGGAGGCCATGGGAGAACGGGCATGCGGAGCGGTGGATCAGGACCATAAAGGAAGAGTGGGTGGACTTGCGGGAGTACCGAACCCTAGAGGAGGTACGGGCATCGGTGGAGACCTTTGTTTTTGAGGTGTACAACCGCAAGCGCCCCCATTCTGCCTTGGGGTATTTGACGCCTGTAGCCTTTGCGGAGCGTTGCTTGAACGGAGGTGAAAATCTGACTAAACTGGCTGGTGGAGTGGTCCAAATTTAGGGTAGCAGTACACATCCTAGCGAATAGGGTCATGGGGAGTTCTTATGGGGTGAGGTGGGGGGCTTTTGCGACAGTCTCTTATTCAGGAATTACGGCTGTAGCTTCGATTTCCAACCGAGCCTCAGGCTCCACAAGGCTGACCACTTGCACGACAGACATGGGCGGGTAGTAATTGCCTATCACCTCTCGGTAAATCGCCCCCAACTCCCTCAAAGAGCGCATGTATTCCTCCCGGTCTACCACATACCACGTGAGGCGGGCCAGATGCTCTGGGCGTGCCCCTGCATATTCAAGAAGCTCCACGATATTTTCCAGGGCCTGCCGGGCTTGACCTAGAAAGTCTTTGCTTTTGAAGTGCCCTTCCCTGTCCCAACCTACAACGCCTGCCAAGAACACCAGCTGGCCTTTGGCCACGAGGCCGTAGGAGTAACCCCTTGGCTTGGTCCAGTGGGGGGGGTGCAAGATCCTCATGGGCTAGGGGGCTGAGAAAGCTTTTGCCGAAGACGGAAACGCTGGACCTTGCCCGTAAGGGTCCGGGGAAGCTCGCTGCAAAACTCCACTACCCGGGGGTATTTGTAGGGGGCGATGCGTTGCTTAACAAACTCTTGGATCTCAGCTGCCAGGGCTTCCCCAGGCTCCCACCCTGGACGGAGGACAACATAGGCCTTCACCACCTGCCCCCGTTCTGGGTGCGGCTCACCCACCACTGCACATTCCGCCACCGCCGGATGGTCCAGCACCGCCTCCTCTACTTCCAGGGGAGAAACATTGTATCCTGCAGTGACGATGATGTCGTCCACCCTACCCTGGTAGTAGAAGTACCCCTCCTCGTCCTTTACGCAAGCGTCGCCTGTGAGGTTCCAGCCCCAGCGGACGTACTCCTTCTGCCTTTCTGGGTCATCCAAATAACGGCACCCTGTAGGACCCTTCACCGCTAAAAGGCCCAGCTCTCCAGGAGCCACCTCGTTACCTTCCTCGTTTAGGAGTGTGGCTCGGTATCCGGGGACCGGCCTACCTAAGCTGCCCTCTTTAAGGGTCTCCTCCGTGTGGGAGACGAAGATGTGGAGCATCTCTGTAGAGCCAATCCCATCTATGATCTCCAAGCCCGTAGCTTCTCGCCATGCTCTCCGGGTAGCTACCGGCAAGGCCTCTCCCGCCGAAACGCACCGGCGTAGCCGGCCAGGCCTGCCTTTGGCTTGGGAAGCCATGGCGCGATAGGCCGTGGGGGAGGTGAAGCAAACCGTGGCATCGAAATTCCCTATGGCCTCTAGCAAGATATCCGGCGTAGCCCTCTCTAGGAGAACGCTGGAGGCTCCCACCCGAAAGGGGAAGACCACCAACCCCCCCAGACCATAAGTGAAGGCGATGGGGGGGCTGCCAATGAATACATCCGTCTCCACAGGACGGAGGATGTGTCGGGAGAAGGTGTCGCAGATGGCGAGGACGTCCCGGTGAAAGTGCACACACCCCTTAGGCTTCCCTGTGGTCCCGGAGGTAAAGGCGATGAGCACAGGGTCGTCGCTGGCCGTTTCCAAGGTAGGGAAAGCCTCGCGTTTGGAGGTCATGAGGGTTTCCAGTCCCTCCTGGTCGTTTCCCCCAAAGTAGAGGACATGGCGGAGGCTGGGACAAGCTGGCAGGGCAGCCTCTAGCTCTGCCGCCAGCCTGTGATCGCACAAGGCATGGCTAATCTGGGCCTTGTTAACAATCTCCGTAAGTTCCTTAGCCCTGAGAAGGGGCATGGTGGTCACCACGATCCCACCGGCTTTGACCACCCCGAACCAAGCCGCCACCAAAAGGGGGTGGTTAAACCCGCGGAGAAGGACCCTGTTCCCCGGGATTAGCCCCAAGTCTTCCACAAGAACCCAGGCTATCTGGTTGGCCGCCCGCCACAGGTCCTGGTAGGTCCAGGTGGAAGCTGGGGAACGCAGGGCTACCCGGTCTCCCTCCCCCTTCACGACCCAATCGTCCAGAAGAGGCCCAGCGCAGTTGAGGCGAGGGGGGTATGCCAGTTCAGGAAGCTCAAATACCAGTTCGGGCCAAGATTCTTGAGGAGGTAACCTGTCTAGCACAAAGGTGTCCTTGTGCGCGGAAAAACCGACCCTCATCTCACACCCACCTCCTCTCCCCTTTCCCTTAGTATCTCACGGGCAACGATGAGCCGTTGCACCTCGCTGGCTCCTTCGTAGATCCTGAGGGGCCGGATCTCCCTGTACAGGGCCTCCAAAACCCCTCCCTTCCGGACTCCTTCCCCTCCCATAAGTTGCACCGCTGCGTCCACAATGGCCTGGGCCCTCTCCGTAGCGTAAAGCTTGGCCATCGCCACTTCCCGAGTGGCCCGGTGTCCCCGGTCCTTGAGCCAAGCAGCCCGGTAGGTGAGGAGGGCAGAAGCCTCCAGCTCTGTGGCTATATCGCCTAACTTGGTCCGGGTAGCTTGCATGCGAGCCAAGGTGGTACCAAACATCTTTCGGTCCAAGGCGTACTGTAGCGCCTCATCTAAGGCCCGTTTAGCGAACCCAAGGGCCGCCGCTGCCACTGTAACCCGGAATATATCCAAGGTTTCCATCGCGATGCGCAACCCCTGCCCGGGGGATCCCAAGAGCTTGGACCGGGGGATGCGGCATCCCCGGAAGACAAGCTTGGCTAAAGGGTGGGGGGCCACCACCTCCACCTGTTCCACCGCCAAACCTTCCGTGCCTGCATCCACCAGAAAGGCGCTGATCCCTTGGCCTCCCGCCCCAGGCTCCAAACGAGCAAAGACCACATAAAAATCCGCGATTCCCCCGTTGGAAACCCAAGCCTTTTCCCCTTCCAGGACAAAAGCCTCGCCGTCCAGATAGGCCCGGCAGGTTAGGGCAGCGGCATCAGACCCTGCTCCGGGCTCCGAAAGGGCGAAGGCCGCCACCGCCTCCCCTGCTGCTACCCGAGGAAGGTAGCGCCTCTTCTGCTCAGGGGTGCCGTAAAGGGTTATCGGCCCTGAACCAAGGCCTTGCATGGCGAAAGCAAACTCTGCAAGACCACTATGGTAAGCTAGGACCTCCCGGATAAGGCAGACCGCCCGGACCCCTATGCCCTCCTCTACACCCCCATAGGCCTTTCCTCCTACGGTATAGGCCAGCCAGCCAGCCTGGCCCAGGCTACGGACCATTTCCCTACAGGCGGCTTCGGAAGCAGGGTGCCCATGGGGAAACTTTCCCAGGACCTCTTCTGCCCAAGCGGCCACCCTATGACACAAGTCAGCGTGGCTACCCTCAAAGAACGGCAGCTCCTTGTAATGGGCAAAAGGATCCCCCATGCTCAGTCTCCCTCAAAGGTTGGCGGTTCCTTTCTCAGGAAAGCTTGGTAAGCTCGGTAAAAGTCCCTAGTACCCATGCACAGAGCTTGGGCTTGGGCTTCGGCCTCAATGGCCTCGTCCAAACCCATGGCCCACTCCTGGTAGAGGGCCCTCTTGGTAATGCCGTGGGCGAAGACGGGCCCTCGTGCTAGCTCAAAGGCCAGGGCTCTCGCCTTAGGAAGGAGCTCCTCTGGAGGGCAGATTCGGTTGAAAAACCCCCAACGTTCGGCCTCAGAGGCTTCCAGAAAGCGACCCGTAAGCAGAAGCTCCGTGGCCCGGCCAAAACCCACAACCCTGGGCAAGAGCGCACAGGCCCCCATGTCGGAGCCCGCCAGGCCTACCCGAGGAAAGAGGAAAGCCACTCGGCTCCTAGGGGTGCCCAGGCGAATGTCCGCAGCCAGCGCTATTACCGCTCCCGCCCCAACACAGACCCCATCCACTGCCGCCACTATCGGTTGGGGGCAGAGGCGCATGGCCTTCACCAGTTCCCCCGTTAGCCGAGTGAAGCGCAACAGGCTGGGTACATCCGCCTCCACTAGGGGACCGATGATCTCCCGCACGTCCCCCCCTGAGCAGAAATCCTCCCCCACCCCTGCCAGGACGATAGCCTTGACCTCCTGGCTGTAGGGCAAGAGAGAGAAGATATCCCTGAGTTCGGCGTAAGCCCCAAAGGTAAGGGCATTTTTCCGCTCAGGACGGTTTAGGAAGACGAAGCCTATCCCATCCTCTACGCGCCAGTGGAGGTACTGGGCCTGATACTCCAAAAGCCGTCCTCCATATCCGGGCAGGTCTAGGGATTTACGCTTCCTTTCCATCTTCCCTCCCGCGTGAGACCCCGAAGGTGGGCCCTAAGCTTGCCCATGAGCCGGTAAAGAACTTCCCGCTCCGACTCCGTCAGGCCAGAGAAAAGCTCCTCCAACCAAGCTCGATGGGCGCGGGCCATATCGGCAAAGCGAGACTTCCCCTCAGGGGTCAGCCGCAGTAGGACAGAGCGACGGTCCTTCGGATGCCCCTCCCGCCTCAGAAGCCCCTCCCGTTCCAGCTGGGCGGTCAGCCGGGTAACGTTTCCCGCAGTCACCAGGAGCCGCTCCGAAAGCTCCTTTAAGGTCATTCCCGAGGGTTGGCGGTACAGCTGGGCCAGGACATCGAACCGGGCCAAGGAGATGCCGAAAGCCTTCTGCAAACGCACGGAAAGCTCCTTCTCTATGAGGACCACTTCGGTTAGGAGCCGGAGCCAGAGCCGCGTGGCATCCACCGCTTCGACTTTCCCTGTATCCTGTAAGTGCACTTTCTCCTCCAATCTCATCCCACCATCACCTCACCCCCTGCCACCGCTATGGCCTGTCCGTTGATGGCGGCGGCTTTTTCGCTACACAGCCACACCACCGCCCAGGCCACCTCCTCGGGGCGGACTAACCGCCCCTGGGGATTACGGCGGGCAAAGAGCTCCAACACCGCCTCAGGAGCACGGGCGGTACGCTGGGCCACCCGCAGGACGGAAGCCTGCAAGAGGTCCGTATCCGTGAACCCGGGGCAGATGGCATTGACCGTAATCCCCCTCTGGGCCAACTCCAAGGCCAACGCCCGGGTCAGGCCGATCAGCCCGTGCTTGGCCGCGCAGTAGGGGACGGCGTAGGGATAGCCTGTGAGGCCAGCAGTGCTGGAAATGTTGATGATACGTCCCCAGCCCATCTCCAACATTCCCGGAAGCAGTAGGCGGATGAGCCGGTAGGCGGCCCCGAGGTTCACCTCGATATGGCGTTGCCACAACTCTTCGTTAATCTCCAGAAAGGGAGCAGTGAGGACAAAGCCAGCGTTGTTCACCAGGATGGCCACAGGACCGAAGCGCTCCTGGGCACGGCGGACCAAGCTCTCCATGGCTTGCGGATCCGCCACGTCCCCAACCTCTCCTTGGACCTCGGTCCAAGCCCGGAGCCGCTCCACCCGTTCCTCCAGGTCCTGAAGGTTCCGGGCTACCAGGGTAAGCCGCGCCCCTGCTTGAGCCAAGGCCTCGGCAATGGCTGCCCCAATCCCCCGGCTTGCCCCGGTTACCAGAGCATGCTTTCCCACAAGGCTCTTTGGATCCATGCTTCAAACCAAGTTCCGCTCCTGGGCTGCCCGGGAGATAAGCCCCTCGATCTCCTCGATCACCCAGCGCTCCCCCTCCTGGGCGGCCCGCACCCGCTCCATCAGCCGCTCTATCTGGTCCTTGCCGTCCAGATAAGGCTTGGGCCAATCCACGTCCCTATAGCCAATCCGGGCGGCTTCCAGGAGGGTCCAGTGAGGGTTGGCCAGGTGGGGACGAGCGATGGCACAGAGGTCTGCCCGACCGCTCCCAATGATGGTATTGACGTGGTCCGCCTCGTAGATGGAGCCCACGGCAATGGTGGGGATGCCCACGGAGTTACGGATCAGGCCGGCAAACGGGGTTTGGTAGAGACGGCCGTAAGCCGCACGGGCCCAAGAGACTACCTGGCCGCTGGAAACATGTATGACGTCACATCCTTCCGCCTTGAACCTTCGTGCCACCTCCACTGCTTCTTGGGGGGTCATGCCCCCTTCCGCCCAGTCGTGGGCGGAGATCCGTACGGAGATGGGGCGGTCGTCTGGCCAAACCTCCCGCACAGCTCGGAACACTTCGATGGGGAAGCGGAGCCGGTTTTCCAAGCTTCCCCCATAGGTGTCCCTTCGCTGGTTGGTCAAGGGGCTTATGAAGGCGGAGAGGAGGTACCCGTGGGCGCAGTGAAGCTCCAGCCAGTCGAAGCCGCACTGGGCCGCCCAACGTGCTGCTCGGACAAAGTCCTCTATGACCCGGTCCATGTCCTCACGGGTCATCTCCCGAGGTACTTGGTTTTCAGGGCTCCAAGGAACGGGAGAAGGACCCATCACTGGCCAGTTCCCTTCGGAGAGAGGCTTGTGGTAGCCTTCCCATCCCACCCTGGTGGAGCCCTTAGGCCCCGAGTGACCCAGCTGGATGCCGATCTTAGCAGTGGTGAAGACATGAACAAAGCGGACGATGCGCTCCCAAGCCTGGATGTGCTCTGGCTTGTAGAGCCCGGCGCACCCCGGGCTGATCCGGCCCTCCCGGGAGGGGGCCACCATCTCCGTCATCACTAGGCCCGCCCCCCCAAGGGCTCGGGCCCCCAGGTGGACCAGGTGGAAATCACCAGGTGTGCCGTCTTCCGCGGAGTATACCGCCATAGGAGCTACGACTACGCGGTTCTTCAAGCGTATCCCTCGGATCTCGAAGGGGACGAACATCGGGGGTACGGACCGGTCCCCCAGGCCATGGGCTCGGGCAAACCAGCGGTTAAACCGTTGGATATAGCCTGGATCCCGCTGCTCCAGCTCCCCGTGGAAGAGCCTTAGGGAACGGGTGAGGAGGCTGTAGGCAAACTGCTCCGGAGGTAGCCTGGTGTACACCTCCACGTTTTCCAGCCAGTCTGCGGAGTTGCGGGCGGCGTTGCGCAACCGCAACAGCTCTCCCTGCCTCTCCCGCTCGTAGGCCTTCAGGGCGGCCTCCAGGTCCCTCGACCTCCCTTCCCCCTCCCGGGCCAGGGCCCGTACCAGGGCTATTGCGTCCTCCATGGCTAGCTTGGTACCGGAACCTACAGAGAAGTGGACAGTATGGGCCGCATCCCCTACCAGGGCACAGGGAATACTTCTCCCACCTAGGGGGAGCAGGCCCACCCAGTTTCGGCAGGAAATCCAGGGGAACCGGAGCCACTTGGCCGAGCCCCTGAGGTGGGCGGAGTTGGCCAACAGCGGGTGTCCCTCGAGCCTTTGGGCAAAAACCTTTTCGCATAGAGCCAGGATCTCTCTTTCGTCCTCCAAGCGGTCTAGGCCCGCGCTTCTCCAAGTAGCCTCAGGTACCTCCACCACCACGGTGCTGCTTCCTGGAGCATGAGGGTAGGCGTGCAAAATGAACCAACCCCACTCCGTGGACTCAAAGGCAAAAGTGAAAGCGGGAAAGACCCGAGTGGTGCCCAGCCAAACGTACCGGTTCGTTCCCCAGCTAACCTCTGGACCGAAGAGGGAGGGATAGGTCCGGCGCACCCAGCTGTTCACTCCATCGGCGGCCACAATAAAATCAGGCCTAACCTCCTGGACAAGGGCCTCCAAGTCTTGAACTTCCTTCTGGAAGAAGAGGCCGGCCCCCATAGCTCGCGCCCTTTCCTGGAGGATCCGCAACAGCGTAGTCCTAGCAAGCCCGGCAAACCCATGACCGCCTGATCGGATCACCTCCCCTCTAAAGTGGATCTCGATATCCTCCCAACGGTAAAAGGCTTTCTGGATCTCGTCGTAGGAGTCTGAATCAGCCGCCCGAAGCTGCCCAAGGGTGGCGTCGGATAGAACAATCCCCCAGCCGAAGGTGCTATCCGGAGGGTTCCTCTCGTAGAGGATCACCTCCCAGGACGGAAACACCTTTTTGGCCAAAAGAGCAAAGTAGAGACCAGCCGGCCCTCCCCCTATACAAAGCACCCGCATTGCTCCTCACCTAAAACAAGTGTAGCCCAAACTCCTTGATAAGTCAACTATCTCGGGAATTTTCGATCCCCAGAGCAAACCCTGCGTCCAACAACCGCTTAGGATAGGCCCGGAAAGCCAGGAGGGTCTCCGTGCGCTCCACACCTACCATGGCCAAGATCCCCTGGGTGACGACGTCATCCAGCTCGTCCAACTCCTTAAGGCGAAGCACAGCCACCAGGTCGTAGGGGCCGGTAACGGAATAGACCTCTGCCACCCGAGGGAGCTCGGCGATGGCCTCCCCCAAAGCAGCAATCCGATTCCCCTGGGCCCGGATGAGAACAAAGGCCGTAATCATCCCTACAACCCCCCTTCCTCGCCATTTAGTTTCCCCCTTCCAGAAGAGCTTTCCATAGGGGGCCTGCTGTGTCCACCAAGGCGTCTAGGGCACTGAAGTGGTGCATCCCTTCTAGCTCCAAGTACCTGACACCAGGCCAAACGGCGGCCAATCTTTGGCTTTGTCGCCGAAATTCCTGGCTTTCTTTCTGGCCCACAGCGGCTACCAAGGGCGCGGCTAGCCTTGGGCGGTGCTGGATGGGGCTCAGACGCTTGGCCTCTTCGAGGTCCAGGCGTAGGTCAACGTTGACGCTGGTCCGGAGGAGGGGTTCCAGGTCAAAGATTCCACTGATGGATAACCCACCTTGCACTTGAGGCGTAGCTAGCCCGTAAATCCGCCATTCCGTGGTCCAGAGCATGGCCACCAGGTGTCCGCCCGCGGAGTGCCCTGAGAGGACCAAAGGACCAAGTTCAGGGAAGTGGCTTGCTAGCCAAGCCACGCTTCGGCGGCACTGCTCTACCAACTCCCCCAGCGTTATCCGAGGACAAAGGCCGTAGCCCACCACACTCACGCTCCATCCCTCCCGAACCAGAGGCGGGGCAATCCACGAGAAATCCTCTTTGCCAAAGGCTCGCCAGTAACCGCCATGGAAAAAAACTAATAGGCCTCGAGACGGCTTGGCTATAAAAAGATCTAGGCGCTCTTCCGGATCATCCCCATAGGCAAGGTCGAGGAAGCCTGGAAGGGAAGCTCGGGCGGCTGCCCCTTCTTCTTTCCAGCGGCGGAAGTAGAGGGGGTGTTCAGGAACGGCAGCTCTGGCGTTGTACTCCCTCTCCAAATGGAGGTCTATCACTTCACACCCCCAGGAACCGCTTAAGGAGCTCGGGATTAGCCCCCAAGTCCTTAGGCCTTCCCTGCCAAGCCACTCTCCCCTTTTCCAGGATGAAAAAGCTATCCGCCACCTCGGCCAACCTCCTGACGTGCTTATCCACCACTAGAATCGACAGGCCCATCCCTTTGAGGGCAACAAGGGTACGCCAGATTTCTTCCCGCAGCAGGGGAGCTAGCCCCTCTGTGGCCTCGTCTAGCAAGAGGAGCCTGGGGTTTTGGACCAAGGCACGCCCGATGGCAAGCATCTGCTGCTCCCCTCCGGAGAGCTGGTATCCCCAGTGGTGGACCCGTTCGCGGAGTCGGGGGAAAAACTCCAGCACCCGCGCCACCGTCCACTCGCCTGGCCGAGAAAAGGCCTGGAGGTTTTCCCACACCGTAAGGTTAGGGAAAATCTGCCTTCCTTCAGGGACCAAAGATATCCCCAAAGCGGCCACCCGCTCAGGGGGTAGCCCGGTCAGCCGCTTGCCAGCAAAGCGGATCTCACCCCCAAGGTGCCGAGTTAGTCCGAAGATGCAGCGGAGGAGGGTGGTTTTGCCCATGCCGTTCCTGCCCAGAAGACCCACCAACTCTCCTTGGCCCACCTGGAGGTCTACCCCGAAAAGGACCTGTCCCGACGAATAGCCGGCTTCCAGTTTGGTGATCTCAAGCAAAGGGCTCATGCTCTCCCAGATACACCTGTTGGACCTCTTTGCTAGCCTGGACCTCAGGGGGGCTACCGGTGAGGAGGATAGTCCCATATGCCATGACCGTTACCCTATGAGCCAGTTGGAACACTGCCTCCATATCATGTTCCACCAAAAGCACCGTAGTCTCCTTGGCCACCTTTCGGATGGCCTGGACCACGCGAACCGATTCCTGGGGGCTTAACCCTGCCAGGGGTTCATCCAGGAGAAGGAGACGGGGAGAGATGGCGAGTGCCATGGCGATTTCCACCGTCCGGCGTTCACCGTGGGGCAGGGTAGCCACCGGTACTTCTAGACGTTCTTCTAGGCCTAAAAAACTGGCTAGAGCTTCAGCCCTTTGAAAGAGATGCCTTTCGGAAACCACAGGCTTCCAGAAGCGGAACCCGTGCCCATCCCTGGCCATTATGGCCAAGACGAGGTTCTCCAAAACGGTCCAGCTGGGGAAGAGATTAACGATTTGGAAGGTGCGCCCTATGCCCAGGCTTGCCCTACGCCAGTCGGGTAGGTGGGTAACGTCCCTCCCTTGAAAGAGAATCCTTCCCTTCTCCGGGAAGAGAAGACCACTGACCAGAGAAATTAAGGTGGTTTTGCCTGCCCCATTGGGGCCGATAAGAGCGTGGACTTCCCCCTTCTCCACGCTCAGGGAGCAGTTGTTTACGGCCGACAGGCCGCCGAACCACTTTGAAACCCCCACCACTTCGAGCAGCCTCATCCCCTCTCCTTTCCCCAAAGGCCTGACAGGCCTTTCTTCACGGCGAGAACAGACAAGAGGAGTAGCCCTCCCAGGAAGAGCTGCCAGTGGATCGTGAACTCGGAAAGGAGGGTTTCTAGGAAGAGGTAGGCGACGGCACCCAGCACCCCTCCCCAAAGGCGGGCCACACCCCCTAGAATCACCATCATCATGAGTTGGCCGGAGAGGTGCCATGAAAGGAAGCTTGGGCTAACCCAACCGTTCAGGTTGGCGAGCAAAATCCCCGCCATCCCTCCCATGGTGCCCGCCAGCACGAAAGCCACCAGCTGGTAGTAAAACACGGGAAGACCGAGGGAGGCTGCCCGGGTGGGGTTTTCGCTGGAAGCCCGTAGTATCCAACCGAACCGGGCATTCACCAGCCTCCAGGTAAGGAGGAGGGCCAGGGCCAGGACCAACAGGCTGGTGTAGTAAAGGACGATCTCATCCCGAAGTTCAAGGCCAAAGGGAAGAAGGGTGCGGCGCACGGGCATTCCATCCTCTCCCCCATAGACCCTAAGGGACACCGCAAGGTAGTAGAGCATCTGGGCAAAGGCCAAGGTTATCATGATGAAGTAGAGACCGCGGGTACGGAGAGAGAGAACCCCTATAACCGAGGCCAGCAGGGCGCAGACCCCAAGGGCAAGCGGCCAATTTGCCCAAGCCGACACCCAACCTGCTTGGGCCAAGATCGCGGTTGCGTAGGCTCCCGTTCCCACGAAGGCAGCGTGGCCGAAGCTCACCATGCCCCCGTAACCAAGGATTAGGTTGAGGCTGGTGGCCGCCAAGGCAAAGACAAAAACCCGGCTGGCAAAGGTTATGAAATAGGGCTGATCCACAGCTCCCATAACCAGCGGATAGGCTAGGGCCGAAACCCCTAGGAACAAGCCAAGGACCCACGCCCTAGGCTCTCCTAGAGACCTGGTTTGATCAAAGCCATGGGGCTTGTTGGTGGGCCGCATCTCACCTCATCCGCACGGGGAAAAGACCTTCGGGCCTGAAGACCAGCACCAAAGCCATAAAGAGGTAGACGAGTGTGCTTACCAAGGCAGAGGCCAAGCTAGCGGCTACTGGGCCACTGAGGACCAGCTGAAACAAGGAGGGGAGGAAGGCCCGCCCCAAGTTGTCCACAAGGCCTACGAGGAGGGCGGCCACGAAGGCCCCTTTAATGGAACCCACACCACCGATGACGATGATAACAAAGCAGAGGATGAGGACATCCGTACCCATCCCCAAGTGAACAGCGGTTATGGGCCCCACCAAAGAGCCCGCTAGGCCAGCTAAGAACGCCCCGAGAGCAAAGGTCAATTTGTAAAGGGCCCCGGCAGGCACCCCCATGCATCGCGCCATCTCCCAGTTGGCCGCTGCAGCCCTAAGCCACATTCCCAGACGAGTTCGGAGGATTATCCAGAACAAACCCAGAGAAACCCCTGCCCCAAAGGCAATGAGTGCGAGGCGATAGGTGGAGTAGCTGAACTCCCCCAGTCTAAGGGGCTGGGCTAGGGCAGCGGGGACGGATAAGGCTACGGGCTGGGAGCCCCAAGTCATCCTGACCAACTCGCTCAGCACTAGCATAAGGGCAAAGGTGGCCAGTACCTGGTCCAGGTGATCCCGATTGTACAGGTGTCTTAGAAGGAAGGCCTCCGCCAAAAGGCCAAGGAAACTTGTGGTCAAAGCAGCCAAGAGGATGGCCAAGCCAAAGGAACCCGTAAGGCCCACAAGGGCGGCTGCCAGGTACGCCCCCACCATGTAAAAGGCTCCGTGGGCCAAATTGATGACGTTAGCTACCCCCAGGACAAGGGTGAGCCCCGAGGCCACCAAAAACAGCAGAAAGCCCAGTTGCAACCCATTTAGGATTTGCTCCACCAGGTAGAAGCCCATCCCAGTCTCCAGTTCCGGAAACTGCTATGCAAGTCATTTACCAGGTCATCCGACAATTCTGCACGTAGGCATCCTGGTGTTGACGCAAAATCCTGCCCACCAGTCGGTTGACAAGTGTGCCGTCCGCTTGCCGTACCACCCGGCGCAGGTAGTAGTCTTGGATGGGGAAGTGGTTCCGGTTAAAGCGGAAGGGGCCGCGGGTGGACTCCCACTTGGCGGTACGCAAGGCCTTTAGCATAGACTCTTTGTCAGCGATTTGCCCTTTGGCTTCCCGGATAGCCGCATCGAGGAGCAAGGCGGTGTCGAAACCCTGCGCGGCATAAAGGGTAGGGATGCGCCCATAAGCGCGCCGGAACTCACTCACAAACCGCCGGTTTGTGGAGTTGGAAAGTTCTAAAGCCCAGTGAGAGCTGTTGGCCAGTCCCAAAAGGGCTTCCCCTGCGCCTTGGATGACATCCTGGTCTGCGGAGAAACCAGGGAGAAGCAAGGGAACAATACCTTTAAGTCCCGCCTCAGCGTACTGCTTGACAAAACTGATCCCCAGGCCTCCTGGCAGAAAAGCGTAGACTGCCTTAGGCCTCAGCGACCGGATCCGGGCAATCTCCGCAGAGTAGTCCAACTGGTTTAAGCGTGTGTAAATTTCCTCCACTACCCTACCCGAAAAGAACCGCTTGAAGCCTGTCAAGGCATCGTAGCCTGCCTGGTAGTTGGGGGCTATCAGCACAACGTTCTCAAAACCCTGCTGGGTGGCGTAGTAGCCCATTACCTCGTGCAGGTTGTCGTTTTGCCAGGCCACGTTGAAAAAGAAAGGATTGCACTGAGCCCCTGCATACTGAGAGGGACCTGCGTTGGGGCTAATGTAAAAGGTTTTGGAATCAAAGATTAGTTCCCCTACAGCCAGGAGGATATTGGAGTAAATGATCCCGGTTACGAAGTCAACCCGGTCCCGGCGCAGAAACCGGTCAACAATCTGTCTGGCCACCTCTGGATTTTGCTGGTCGTCTACCACGAGCACCTCCGCCCTTAGGCCGCCTAGCTTGTTCCCCAGGAGGTTCAAGGCTAGGTTGAAGCCATCTCGTACATCTATACCCAGGGCGGCCCCAGGCCCAGAGAGAGTGCTAACGAACCCGATTTTCACGGTGCCGGTTTCCTGAGCCAAAACTCCTTGAAACGCCAGCGTGGCCAGAAAGTAAACCACGGGCCAGACCCTCTTAGTGGTCAGCATTCTTACCTCCCTTGGGTTCTCTTTTACAGCAAGAACCCTTGATTTGTCAAGCATCTGTACCCGAGCTTCAGACTTGGCTTGCCTTGCAAGCTTTCATGACAAAACTTTTCTCCCTACCTCCCACCCCCCTTCTGAACGAGCCTCCTAGGGGGTGAGGTGGCCTAAGGCCCGGTCAGTAAAGCTTCTCTCAATCTCCTCCCCGCCTCCCGCTGCGCGTGCCACCATATCAGCCCCGGCCTCTCCTTCCGCACTGCTCTGGCGGCGGGGCTGTAGACCTGGCCCAAGCCTTGGATGGCGGAGCCGATGTGGAGGGGTGGGCATGAGGTGTACTGCTAACCCAAGTTGCCGCCTACCCCCGGACCTGAAAAAATAGCGGCCGCTATGTTAACCCAAGTTGCCACCTATCCCCAGGCCTGAAAAAATGGTGGCCGCTATGCTGCAACAGACTATAGCGGCCTTCTGCATCATAGGTCAGCCCGCAGGGCTACCTTGCTGACGCCCTCAAGGCCATGGGGCACAAAGGTCAGCCGTAGGCTATGTTCCTGACCCCCAGACCAAGGTGCCCACCAGCGCCATCCTCACCCTGGCCATCCTGGCCGCCATGGAACTGGGCGGCAAGCACAACAAAGCCCTGGCCTTGGCCAAGGAGCTCCATCTCTTCAGCCACATCCCCTCCCCCAGCCGCCGGAACGTAGCCTTACGGCTGACCAACCGCCGCTTGCATCGGGCAAAGGTCCCGCTTGGCCCCAGGGAAGATCTACCGGGGCTACATCCCCAGCAAGCAGATCTTCTTCCACGGCCTCAAGCTGCACCTCCTGGTGGACAACGGCAAGTTCGTCCATGAGCTGAACCTGACCCCGGGGAGCTTCCATGACCTGACCTCCTTCTTGCTCCTGCCTCTGGAAGTGGAGGAGGGCAAGGAGTTGTATCTGGACCGGGGGTACGAGAGCCACCTCCATGAAGACCTCCTCCGGGAGGCCCAGGGGGTGGTTCCCATGGTCATCCCTAGGAGGAACAGCCGGCGGTACGTGCCTGGGTTGCAGTACCTGGCCCTCCTGGGTAGGAGGGTGGTGGAGACGGTGGGCAGCATGCTCCACCATCTCTTTCCCCGCCGCATCCATGCCGTCACCCTGGTGGGCTTCACCATCAAGGTCTTCCTCTTCGTCCTGGCTCACAACCTCAGGCTCATCGCACAAAAATCGCCTAGGTGGCAACTTGGGTTATAACGGTCAGATCTGCCTCCACCGGACGGTCCCTCGGCTGGAACTGGGGAGCATGTGTTATGTTATGCTATGCGTGTATGCGCCTAACCGTGCACCTCCCCGACGATTTGGCCCGCCTCCTAAGGCAGGCGGCGGAGAACGAGGGCAAGTCCATGAGCGCCCTCACCGCCGAGGCCCTGGAGGTCTACCTGAAGGAACGCCGGCGGAAGGCCCTGGGCCTGGAGGTCCTCCGGCGGGCAGCGAAAGCCCGCGTGGCCCCGGAAGCCCTCCGGCTCCTGGAGGAGGGGCGGCGTGACCGCCCTTGACACCGGCTTCTTCCTCCGCCTCCTCCAGGGACACGAGGGGGCCAGGGCCAAGTGGGAGGCCCTGGTGGAGGGAGAGGACGGGGTGGTGTCCGGCCTCTCCCTGGCGGAGCTCCTCCGCTTGGCCCTCAAGGGGGCCCTGGACCGGGAGGACGGGGAGCTTCTCCTAAAGGCCATCCCCGCGGTGTGCCGGGTGGTCTGGCCAGACTGGGGCATCGGGGAGAGGGCGGCCCGGCTCTCCCACGGACTTCACCTTCCCCTGGTGGACGCCCTCATCCTGGCCACCGCCTTGGAAGCAGGGGCCAAGGAGCTCTGGACCGCGGACCGGGACCTGGCGGCCTACGAGGGCAGGCTGCGGGTGGTGCTGCTGGGGTGAACCGCTCCCTCCTCCAGCAGGCCCCCCAGGGGCGGGTGGCCTAGACCAGTTTGGCCTGCTAAGCTTTCTCTAGGCTTCGATGGCTTTTGGGGAGGCGTATGAAGCGAGCCTGGACGCTTGGTTTAGCTATGTTACCGGCTTTGGTTGCCTGCCAGAACGCTCCGCACCCATCAGATTCAGCCTCGTCTTCCTTACGAGTACTTGTTTCTCCCTTTACGGGTGCTTTTAGGGTAACCAATGTCTCCGACCACGAGTATCCTTTTCAGTTCAAGGACAACAACGGCTTTCTTCTCAGCTGGTGGGGAGAACGGCTTCCTGGGGTAGATGGTCACCAGGGGTACGACTTTCCCATGCCCGAGGGTACGCCTGTTCGGGCGGTTTACGATGGAGAGGTTACCTTTGCTGGCCAGGAGCAACCCTTTTTCTGCCCTCCCTTAGGGCAGACGGTGTCCGGTTTAGGGGTGGTGATTCGCCACCGACTCCCTGATGGAGAGGTGTATCTTTCTATTTATGCCCACTTCAGCGAGGTTCGGGTGCGCGAAGGAGAGCGGGTTACTGCAGGTCAAGTTATAGGCCTGTCAGGTAATACGGGATGCAGTACGGGACCCCACCTTCATTTTGAGATGCGGAAGAACAAAAGTGGCACCTGGGCTGTTTTTGACCCTTACGGTTGGGAGGGAGAGGGGCCGGATCCTTGGTCCCGCCACCCTGCTGGGGTATCTAGTGCCTTGATCTGGCGGGATGGTGAGGCGCCTCCCCTCTTCTCTGAGGTAGAGTTACCGCCCAATCCCCGAGAAACGGATCGGGCCCCTCTTGCTATCACCCGCGTTAGGTACATGGGTGTGCGGGATAGCGCCAACCCCAACAACGAATTTGTGGAGATTACGGCTGACCCCCGCTATGCTTCAGCTCCGCTTAGCCTACGGGGTTTCTCCTTAAGAAACAAGGTAGGTGAATCCTTTTCGTTTCCTAGCTTGTACTTGAACCCCGGAGAAACCCTTCGGGTTTACTCGGGTTCAGGTACGGGGGGAGAGCGAGTTCTTTATTGGGGAAGGTCTGCACCTGCTTGGGACAACTGGGGTGACTGCGTTCAGCTAGTGTACCCTTCAGGGGGTCGCTATCTCGTAGGGTACCGATCGGGGTGTTACCAAGTGCAAATGCAAGCACTCTCCGCTGTCGAGGAAAGCCAAGGAGACAAGCACAACCTTCCTCTGCCTTAGTTTTGTCACCCCCTGAGGACCCGCTTGTACCAGACCTTGAGGGCCTCCAGGTCCCCGCACACCACCGCCCGGCTCCCGTCGGGGTAGAAGCGCACCTCGTAGCGCCGGGGGAACTCGGGGAGGAAGCGCTCCACCTTGGGCCACCAGTCGGGTACCGCCTGGGGCAGGAGGACCAGGTAGAAGGGCCCCGTGCCCGCGATCCCCATCACCTGCCCCTTCCCCAGGGCGTGCGCCCGCCTCGAGGCCCCCCTCCCTCGGGGGCTTTACATCCCCCGGTATCCTGCTATATAACAGGTAGCAACCATGGTCCCTATCCAGCTCCCCCCTGGTCAGCGCCGGGTCTTGAAGGCAGCAGCAGACATGGCCCGAAAAGGCCTCTCCCCCACCGCCCACGACCTCACCAAGGCCCTGGGCCTAAGGCCCCAGACCCTTCGGCAGCACCTGGAAGCCCTGGCAAAGAAGGGCCTCCTCCGCCTCCACCCCGGAGGCCACGGGCGGCCCACCCACCTGGAGCTCACCCCCGAAGGGGCCCTCCTGGCGGGCCTGGCCATCCCCGTGGTGGGGCGCATCCCCGCAGGTCCCCCCGAGCTGGCCTTGGAGGAGGCGGAGGGGCTCATCGCCCTCCCCGGCTGGCCTGGCCTCTTCGCCCTGGTGGTGGAGGGGGACAGCATGGCGGAGTACCTCCTGGAGGGGGATGTGGTGGTGGTGGAGCGGGGGGTGAGGCCCAGGCGGGGGGAGATCGCCGCGGTGCTCCACGAGGGGAGGACCACCCTGAAGTACGTCTACCCCGAGGGGGAGTGGGTGGTCCTCAGGCCCCACAACCCCGCCTACCCGGCCTTGCGGCTTCCGGCGGGGGAGGTGGAGGTGCAGGGAGTCTTCCGGTTCCTCCTGCGGGGGAAGGAAGCGCTTAGGCGGCTGGGGATTTTCCGGAGGCTCTAGATGGTGGCCGCGGCCCTCTTCCTGCCTTGGCCGGTGTGGCTCTGGAGGCGGGAGAACCCGGCCCTCGAGGGGCTTCCGGTGGCGGTCCACCGGGGCGGAAAGGTGGCGGCCCTCTCGCCCCTAGCCCGGAAGCTCGGCCTCCGGGAAGGTATGGCCCTCGAGGCCGCCCGGGCACGGGTGGAAAGCCTCCAGCTTCTTCCCTACCCTCCCCGAGCGGAAGAGGCCTGGAAGGATCTTTTGGCGGAGCTTCACCGCCTCACCCCCTGGGTGGAGGCCCTGGGCCCTGGGGTGGCCCTCCTCCGCCTCACCCCCCTCGAGGCCCGCCTCCTGGCCCAGGGCTACCGCGCCCGGGTGGGGGTGGCCCCCTGGCGGGAGGTGGCCTTCCTGGCCGCTTGGTCGGCGCCCGAGGGGGAAGCGCGGGCGGTGGAGGAAGCGGAGGCCTTCTTGGACCGGCTTCCCCTCCGCTTCCTCCAGGGAGTGGGTCTCACCCCGGAGGGCCTGGAAAAGCTCCGGCTCCTGGGTCTAAAGCGGGTGGGCGAGCTTAGGCGTTGGCGGCCCAGCCAGGTGGCCGCCTACCTGCGGGAGGGGCGCCAGCTTCTCCCCTACCTCTTCGGCCCTTGGCGGAAGGAGGTGGCCCGCTTCCGGGAGGAGGAGCGGGCGGAGGCGGAAGTCCTCCTAGACCCCCCAGCGGAGGCCAGCGAGGGGCTCTTCCGCCACCTGGCCCGCCTGCTGGCGAGAAGGCTTGCGGGACGGGCCGCGCAGCGGGTGGCGGTGGTGGCCCTGGCCGAGGGGCTAGCCCTCCGGGGGGAGCACCTGGCCAAGGAGCCCTTGCGGGAAGAAGAGGGGCTTTACCTGGCCCTGGTGGCCGCCTTCCGGCGGAGCGGGGCCTGGGGGATGCCCCTGGGGGGAGTGCGGGGAGAAGCCCTGGGCCTCCTCCGCCCCGCGCGGCAGGAAGGGCTTTTCCAGCGGGAGGGGGAAGGGCTCAAGGCCCTCCTCGCCCATCACCCCGGTCTCTTCCTGCGGGTGGAGGTGGTGGACCCCGACGCCCTGGCCCCGGAGTGGGGCTTCCGCTACCGCCCTTGGGAGGTGGGAGATGCGGCTTTACCTGGTACCGGTGCAGGTCTTCTGCGAGGAGGGACGGCCCCGGTGGGTGGCCTACAGGGGAAGGAGGAAGGTGGTGCGCCTCCTGGACCGCTGGCGGGCGGGGGGGCGGTGGTGGCGCCTCGAGGCAGGCCGCGACTACTTTCTGCTGGAGGTGCAGGGCGGGCTCCTTCTTGAGGTCTATAGGGAGGGGGAAACGTGGGTCCTGAGCCGGGTGCTGGACTAGCCCTGCTCACCGCCGAGTCCTACTTCGGCAGGGGGGTGTCCTCCCCGGAAAGGCTTTTGGAGCGCGCCCGGGCGCTAGGCCACACCCACCTGGCCCTCACCGACTGGCGCTCCCTCACGGGCGGGGTGCGGTTTTTTCGCAAGGCCCAGGAGCTCGGCATAAAGCCCCTCCTGGGGGCAGGGCTTCCCCTGGCCACCCCTGAGGGCACCTTCCCCGTCCTCCTCCTGGCGGGGAGCCGGGAAGGCTACGCCCGCCTCTCCGCCCACCTCAGCCAGGTCCTAGCCGAAGGGAGCCTGCCGCTGGCGGCTCTCCTAGAAGACAACGCAGACCTGGTCCTCCTCACCGGGGGGCGGGAGGGCTTCCCCAGCCGCCTCCTTTCGGCAAGGCGCCTCGAGGCCCTGGACCGGCTCCTAAAGACCCTCGAGGCCGCCTTCCGGGACCGCCTTTTCCTAGCCCTCTACCACGCCCGCCTGCCGGGGGACGACCGCCGGGTGCGGATCCTCCGCGCCCTGGCCCAAGACCGGGGCCTGCCCTACGTGCCCGCCCTGGAGGTGCGCCAGGCCACGCCGGAGCTCTATCCCCTCCTGGACGCCCTCACCTGCGCCCGGCTGGGCCTTGGCGTGGAGCAACCCCACCCGGAGAGGCCGAGAAACGAGGCCCAGGCCCTCCCCTCCAAGGAGGAGGCCCTGGACCGCATCCCCTTCCCCGAGGCTTGGGCCAACGCCCGGGCCTTGGCGGAAAGCCTGGCCTTCCCCCTCCTGCCGGAGAGGATGCTGGACCCCCCCGTCCCCCTCCCCCCTGGGCGCACCCCACAGGAGGAGCTCACCCGCCTGGCCCAGGAGGCCCTCAGGCGCCGCTACCCACAAAGGCCCGCCTACCAAGCCCGGCTCCAGGAGGAGCTCGCCACCGTGGAGGCGCTGGGCCTTGCGGGGTTCTTCCTTCTCGCCCACCAGGTGGTGGCCTGGGCCCGCAGCCGGGGCATCCTGGCGGTGGCCCGGGGAAGCGCCGTGGGGAGCCTCTTGGCCCACCTCCTGGACCTGACCCCCGTGGACCCGGTGGCGGAGGGCCTCCTCTTCGAGCGCTTCCTCCACGGGGGGATGAAGGCCCTTCCCGACATCGACCTGGACCTCTCCAGCCGCAGGCGCCAAGAGGTGATCCGCCACCTGGAGGAAGCCTACGGGGCCCAGGAGGCCATGGCCGCCGCCTACGTCACCTACCGCCTGCCCCTGGCGGTGCAGGACCTGGGAAGGGCTTTGGGGCTTCCGGCGGAACTCCGCCACCGCCTCACCCGGGCCCTGGGCCGGGACTTCCGCCACCTTCCTCCCCACCGGGCGCAAGAGGCCGAGCCCCTCTTCCGGGAGGTATTGGGGGAGGCCCCGGTCAAAGGGCTCCTCCTCCGGCTCCTCGCCCTCATGGAGAAGGGGCACGTGCGCCACCTCATGCCCCATGTGGGCGGGGTGGTGGTGGCTCCCGGCCCCCTCACCCGCTACGCCCCGGTGGTGCGGAGCGCCGGCGGCATCCAGATGCTCACCTTGGATAAGGACGACCTCGAGGCCCTGGGCCTGGTGAAGCTGGACCTCCTGGGGCTCCGGATGCTCTCCGCCTTGGAAAGGGCCCGGGAAGAGGTCTTCCGCAGCGAGGGGGTCTGGCTGGACCTGGAAGGCCTGCCCCAAGAAGAGGCCGTCTACCGCCCCTTGTGGCGGGGGGAAACCCTGGGGGTCTTCCAGCTGGAAAGCCCGGCCCAGACCGCCATGAGCCGGAGGCTCCGGCCCAAGACCCTGGAAGACCTGGCCCAGCAAATCGCCCTGGTGCGCCCCGGGCCCATCCAGTCGGGCACGGTGCGCCCCTATTTGGAAAGGCGGCTTGGGCGGGAGAGGAGCAGGCCCCTGCACCCGGTGTTGCAGGGTCTTCTTTCCAAGACCCACGGGGTCTTGCTCTTTCAAGAGCAACTCCTCTCCCTCCTCCACCACGGGGCGGGGATGGGCTGGGCCGAAGCGGAAGCCTTCCGCAAGGCCCTAAGCAAGGCCCAGGACGAAGAAGACCTCAAGCCCCTTCGGGAGCGCTTTCTGGAGGGGCTCCGGGCCACCTTGGGCCTCGAGGGGGAGGAGGCCATGGAGGTGTGGCGCTTGGTGGAGGGCTTCCGCGGCTACGGCTTCACGGAGAGCCACGCCCAGGCCTTCGCCCGCCACGCCTACGCCTCCTTGTGGCTCAAGGCCCACCACCCGGCAGCCTTCCTGGCAGGCCTCCTTTCCGAAGCCCCTGGCATGTGGCCTCCCGCCACCCTCCGCCAGGAGGCCCGAAGGCTTGGGGTGCCCCTGTTGCCCCTTTCCGTGAACCGCTCGGGCCTCCACTACCGGGTGGAGGTGGCACGAGGGGTGAAGGCCCTCCGCCTCCCCCTCACCGCCGCCAAAGGGGTTTCTGAGGACTTCGCCCGCGCCATCCTGCGACAGCGCCTGCGGGGGCCCTTCCGGTCCCTGGAGGACTTCCGCGCCCGCCTGGAACCCCCGGAGGACGTTCTTCTGGCCCTGGTCAAGGCGGGAGCCTTCGACGAGCTTCACGGCAGGCGGGAGGCCCTGTTCCGGGCAGGGCTAACCCCAGAAGGCCCCCTCCTCTCGGAGGCCATCCCCCCTCCGCCCCTGCCGCCTTTGCACCCTGGGGAACGCCTCCGCCTAGACCTCGAGGCCAAGGGCCTCTCCGAGCTTCCCCTCCACCCCCTGGACCTGCTCCGGGGGCGCCTCGAGGAACTGGGAGCCACCCCCATCCCCCTCCTGCGCCCCGGGCCCGCCCTCACCGCCGGGTTGGTGGTGGCCCGGCAGAAGCCCCCCACCGCCAAAGGCCACGCCTTCTACGTCCTGGAGGATGGCCCTCACCGCTTGCAGGCCGTGATCCCCCCTGAGGTCTGGGCGAGGCGCTACCGGGTCTTTCGCGACGCCCGTATTCTCCTGGTGCAGGGGGTCTACACAGGGGCTTCCTTGCGCGTGGAGGAAGCTTGGCCCTTGAAGGACGTGTAGCGCCTCCTTGAGGACCCAAAACCCCGCCGCCGCCTCCATCCACCGACGAATGCTTGCCTGCGCTTCTCAAGCGACACAGGCGGAGGGGTGAAGGGGATTTATCCTGCAGGGGTGACTGCAGGCGCCATTCCGCCTTGCGCCTTCTAGCTTGGCTTCTTCAGGAGGTACTCGTGGGAACCGAGGAAGTGATGCGCACCGTGCACCATCTTGGCGGCAACCGGCTGAAGTCCATGGTGGAAAAGAAGATACTCAAAATCCGCGTTTCCGAAAGCGAAAAGGCCGACTTTCTGGCCCTATTGGAGGTGGAGGTGTTCAAGGCGCCCAAAGACCCCTCCTTCCTCACCGACTGGAACAGCGCCCATGGCACGGAACTGAGCGTGCGGGAGGGGAAGCTGGTCCTCAAGCGCCACCTTCTTTTTAAAAAGCATCTCCAGGCTGAAGTGGCCGATTTTTTGGAGGACCTCTACTACATTCTCCGCTACATTGTCTTGGAGGCACGAACGAATGGCGTGAAAGGGGACTAGGGTATCTAAAGAAGACCAGCGACTCCGCGCTCCTTCCGGCCCAAAAGCCAGATCGGGAAGCGACTTGCGAGCTGAACCCGGGCAGGAACTTGGTCTTTGGGTAGGAGCCCCAACTCCTAGAGGATTGGACACGGGCAGAAGTTGGTTTTGTGGGTAACCCGTTTAGCCCTGCTCCAGGCGGAGTGGCCTTGGAAAGGCCTGGAGCAGGAAAGCTTCCCTCATCGGGATACGGCCCGTGCGGACGGATGCCCCGATTTCATCCTCGGGGAATAGGTCAAGGTGCATCTCCGGGGCGGCGGTGCGCTTCGGAGGTGCAAGGTGCACCTTCGGCTTCCTGAAGGCGTAAGATGGGCTTATGAGTGCCCTAACGGTACAGGTAGTGCGGGACGAAGAGGGTAGGGAGCTCGGGGTCATGCTCTTTGTCCCCAAGGGGCAATGGCCCCGCCTCCAGGCCCTCTTGGAGGACCTGGAAGACCTCGAGGACGCCCTGGCCGCCCTGGAGGAGCCCACCACGCCCTACGAGGAAGTGCGGGCCCGCCTGAAGGCTGAGGGGCGGCTTTGAGGTACACCCTCCTCCTTACCCGTTCTGCCCAGAAGGACTTGGAGGCCCTTCCCCCCGAGGTGCTGAGGCGGGTGGACCAGGCCTTGGAGGAGCTTGCGGACAACCCCTTTCCCCCGGGCAAGGTCAAGAAGCTCAAAGGAAGCGGGCATCCTCCCGTGTACCGCCTCCGTGTGGGGGACTACCGGGTTCTCTTCACCGTGGACCCTGAGGCCAAGACCCTTACCGTGGCCCGGGTCAAGCACCGGAGAGAGGCCTACCGATAGGCCGCCTTGACCCTGGGTAGAAGTAAGGACTTCACTTTGCACTGCCACCCTTGGCCGGATACCGGCTCCCACACGAACCTTGCCTTGCCCCCCAATTGCTTGCGCATCTTGCTACCCCCAGGCTACAGCCTTTGGTCTTTCTCTCGGAAAGGTCCAAATTCGGGGCAGCCCTGCAAGCTCCCTGTGGTAGTATCCCTTACACACCATGGCAGACAAAAAAACTCTTCAAACCAAGGCCGTCGTCGTTAAGCTGGAGGATGCCGCTTCTCTTGAGCTTCTTACGGAAAGTTGGGCCTACGTGCGCCGGGTTCGGCCCGCCCCAGGGCCGGACGGGGAAACGGTAGAGTCCTTTGAGCGCGCGCTTTCTTTCAACCTGCAAAGCCTTCGCGAGGAAATGCTATTTGGAAGCTATCTGCCCCGTCCTGCCCGTAGGTTTTGGGTGCCGAAGCCGGGCGGCGGCGAGCGGGGCGTGGTGTCCCAAACTGTACGTGACCGCGTAGCCCAGGGCGCCATCCGCAGAGCCTTAAACCGCAAGTTGGATGCGTTCCTTAGCCCAGCGAGTTTCGCCTACCGGAAAGGGCGTGGCGCCATACACGCTGCCCACAGGGTCAGGGACCTCTACAAGAGCGGCAAGCGGTGGGTGTTCCGAGGAGATATTGAAGACTATTTCGATCGGGTAACCCACGAGGCCGTGATCCGAAGCCTTGCCCCTTATGTGGAGCCGAACCTTCTCCGGCTCATCTTCGCCTCCTTGCGGATGCCGGTTCTGGAAGGTGGGGTTGTTTCCGTCCTCGAGGTGGGGCTCCCCCAGGGGGGCCTTCTGTCCAACTTCTTGTCTAACTTCTACCTGAACCCCTTCGATTGGGCCATGGGCAAGGGATTGGTCAGGTTTGCAGACGACTTCGCTGTCATGGCAGTTACCCCTCGGGAGGCCGGGGAAAAGGCGGGGGAGGCCTATGAAGTCCTGGGGAAGCTGGGCTTGCAGCTGCACCCGGACAAGACCAGGATCCTTTCCTTCGAGCAAGGCTTTGATTTTCTGGGCTTCCGCTTTCACAACGCATCCATAAGGGTTGCGCCAGACCGCAAGGCGGAGTTTAAAGCACACCTGGAAAGCCTACTGCTCGGAGAAGTCCCGGTAAGCTCCGCTTTGCGCCAAGCCAACGACCTCATCCGCGGGTGGAGAAACTACTTCAGCTTGGGCGATGTGGCGCGGGATTTTGCTGAACTAGATGACTGGATGGAAGCGCGCTTTGGAAAGCTGGCCAAGAAGCTGGAGCGGTTGGTGCCACCGACAAAAGCGCGCAGAAGACCCCCGTCGCTGGGTGAGTATCAAGGTCCGGCACCCAAACGAACGGCGGTGAGGGGAAGCGAAACCCTTCGGTTAGACCCCAACCGGACACCCTTGGCGGTGAAGCGGGGGGGAGAGTGGAAGCTTACACGCGAACTCCCCGATGTGGATGTGCCGGTAGCCCTCGAGGCCCAATTGCGGGCAACTCGAAGGTACCACCAGGGCTTGGTTCTTTCCACATCCGGCGAGGTGGAGGCGCTTGTGTCCTTGACCAAATTGGGCGCCGCCAGCAGGGAAGAAGCGGAAAATCTCTATCACGGGGCCTTAATGCGAAAAGCAGCGCCCGTGGACCCGAGAGGTGCCCTTGGCGCCTTACGGCGCGCCCTGAGGGTCGAGGTTTGGGCTTATCTGCTCTCCAGAGGGCTGGATATCGGCTCACCCTCGGGCGTTCCCAGGCTAGCCATACTGTTGGCCGACGCCTACGCACCCGCAATCGTGGATGTATATGCTCTAGAGTTGGTCCAAGGGGGGTTAGGGAACCAGGCTTTTGGCAAGTTCCTGGAGAGGCTCTCCCACCCCGCGCGGCTTGGCGAAAAAACCCTTCTGGTGCAGGAGTTTCTAGAGGAGGAGGCCTCGAGGGTTTTGAAACCCGGTTATACTCCCTCGTTTTGGAGGGAATTATGAGACTCTGGATCACTCGTCAAGGGGCTGTTCTGCGGAGTTCCCGCGGGCAAATCCTTTTGGAAACCGAGGGTCAGGTGGAGAAGGCTTGGCCGTTGGAGATTGTAGATGAAGTAGTGCTGGTAGGAAGTGTACAGCCCAGTGTTAATCTCTTGCGCACTTTGAGCAACCGCGGGGTACCCGTGCATTTGGTGGCTACAAGTGGGCGGTACCGAGGAGCGTTCTTTCTCCCGCTGAGCGGGCAAGCGGAGTTGCTGAAGCTTCAGGTCTGGAGCACGTTGGACCCTTTGCCCATAGCCAAGCGCATCGTGGAAGGCAAAATCCGGGCTATGGGGGCGGTATTGAGGGCCTGGGGCAAGCGCGTTCCCCGAGTGCGTGAGGGAGCGAGCGAAGTAGAAGCCTTCCTTTTGATGCTCTCTCACGCAGAGGACGTGGAGAGCGTACGGGGCATTGAAGGTGGCGCCACGGCCGCATATTTTAGGCATTTTGCAGCCATGGTGCCCGGCCCGTTTGCGTTTGCGGCCCGGACCACGCGCCCTCCCCGTGATCCCGTAAACGCCCTACTGTCTTTCGGGTATAGCCTGCTGCTCACCCAGGTAGTAACTGCTATACAGATGGCAGGTCTTCACCCGGCTTTGGGTTACCTACATGTATCGCACGGAGCACGCCCCGCCTTAGCCTTGGACCTGATGGAAGAGTTCCGGTCTGTTTTCGTGGACCGCCTGGTGGTACGAATGCTGCGGCAGGGCATTGTTAACCTCGGCCATTTCCGCCCCGTAAAGGGAGGTGTGTATTTGAACGACGAGGGGCGGGGTGTCTTTCTGCGACACTTCACTCGAGGGTTGGGTACCGAGAACGAGGGTTTTCGGGAGCACATTTTTCGCTACGTTCAGCATTTCAAGGGCCACCTACGGGGAGAGTCGTTCCCCTTTTTGGTTAAGGGGGTGCCGTGAGGATCGTGGTGAGCTACGATATACCCGATGACGCCCGGCGTCTAAAAATGGCGGCTCTCTTGAAAAGCTATGGAGAGAGGGTTCAGCTATCGGTGTTTGAGGCCGAGCTCAACCCTTATCAACTAAAGAGCTTGCTCGGCAAAATAAGGGAACTCATGGAGCCAGAGGACTCGGTTAGGGTCTATCTGTTGGGGAAGGATTGGAAGAAGCGCACGCTCACCCTCGGACGAGCAACACCCTTGAGCTTTCCTGAAGACGACGTGATTTAAGTCATAGGGGTACGCGGACTATCCACTACGCCAAGTACAAGCCAGAAAGAAGACATTCAGCACAGGGCTTTTTGGAGCTTCCTAAGACTGAGTATAAGCACCCCCTTCGGCAGGCTTGACTAGGGCAACGTTTTTGGCTACTATCACATTAGGTTGGAAAGGGAAACGCAGACGAGCGAGTACCCCTCCGACCAAGTGGATCTTGAAAGCCTGGTGCAGGACGATGGTTTTAGAGGGGGGAGTTGCACCTCTTTAGCCCCGTCAGGGGATTGAAACCCAGCAAAAAGCGGAGGCTTCCGAAGGGCTCGATGGGGTTGTTGCACCTCTTTAGCCCCGTCAGGGGATTGAAACGCCTCTTCATCTCTTGTCTCATGCTGGGATGAGAACTCCTCCGAGACGTCCCGACTGCGGATGGTTCTCACCTTAGACCTGGCCTGCTCAAAGCAGGGCCTCTTGCACGCAGTCCCACTCACGGCTAGCCTGTTCACACGAGGGGCCAAGAATGCACCTTCTGCTGATCTCTTTGGTGGGCAACGACCCGGGGCCAGTAGCCCTTGCAGCCAAGTACCTCCGCAAGACCACACCCCGTGGGACGGACCTGTCTATTCTTCTGGTCCAGGACGGCTCGCAAAACGTACCCCTACGGGAAGCTAGGCTCTCCGCCCTTCAGCATTGGTTGCAACAAGAGGGATTTTCCGTCCAGGTGCGAGAGTCCTAGGAGGCCGCGCTTAACGAAAGCGCTGATTTTCCAGGCCGTGTCGTCTTGAACCTCACCGCCGGGGATAAAGCCTCTTTTTTCCGTTTTTACCATTCAGCCAAGAAGCACGGCTGGGAAGCCCTGGTCATAGACGCCCACGGACCTGAGGCGGTGGTGACAACTTTGGCGCTGAAACCTCTTCCCCTCAGCAAGGATGAGTACCTTCATCTTCAAGATTACAAGTCCCTTTATTTTGTTCCCGCGCAAGCAAGGCTCATAGGCGTAGCCAACGAGGTTCCCCCAGGCCTAAGGGGCTATGTCTGGCACCAGCTTCGCACCGCTCAAGGAATGGACGTCTTGCTGGCCATTCAGGGCAACCGACCGCTCCTCTACTTCTCGGGGTCCGGCAAAAACTTCAAGGACCGCCTTAATGTTATCGCCCAAACCGCCAGGGAATTGGCAGGCCAGCTCGCGCTACCCATAACCGATTTCCCAGAACATCAGGTCCGCAAGGCGCACGCCAACAACCAAGAGTACTTGAGACGCATCTACACCCAACAGGCCAAAGAGTCCCGGGTACATCTCGTCTATCCCAGGAGGCCCGGAAACCTCCAAGAGGGGTTACAAGTACCCAAGGGGCATACGGCAGTGGAAAAGGTCCTCCGCCCCTTCCCCCTTCCCCGAAAAGGACCCGTTTTGCTCGCCCTCATGGGCGAACAGCCCGTACCGCTCTTGGCGTCCTTTTTGGCCCACCAACCCAAGGAAGTCTACTTGGTAACAACGCAGGCCCTAGAAGCCCAGCTGGAGCGTCTATCCCACGCTCAAAGGGAGCTGGAAAAGCTAGGGGCCCGCGTCCACACACGCACGGTTGAAGGGCCTTTCGCAGCGGACACCATTCGCCAGCTTTTCACACCCGTGGTCAGGGCGGCGGAAGCCAATGGCTTGCCCGTAGTGGTCAACCTCAATGGCGGAACCAAGCTGATGGCCCTGGCACTCCTCGAGGCCCTTCCGCCCCAAGCGAAGGTGGAATACTTGCATGGCAAAGAGCTGAAACCCCTGCCAGAAGGCCCACCCCTTTCTGTTCCCTGGGATAGCGTTACCCCCCAGCAAGTGCTAGGCCTCTTCGGCTACCGCCTGGAAACCCCAAGCACGGTGGGAAAACCTTATCCAGACCCCAAGGTGCTGTCCTTGGCTGAGGCGCTCCTGGGGCAACCCGAGAATAGGGGACTTGCGAAAAACTTCCTCCAGGCCTGGGTTGAAAGCTTCGGTGCGAACCCAAGGAGCTTCCGGCGCCGCATGCAGAAAAGCCCCTTGGAAACTGCTTTGGGCTTGGCATTGGAGTACGCTGTTTACTCCCATTTGGATGCGTTTTTGCGTCGCCATAAAGGAGGAGCAGCGCCCGGGGGCAACTTAGTCCCCATCTCCTGGAAGGAGCAGGGCCCCAGGGAAGTGGATGGGGTGGCCTGGATTAAGGGCAGGCTCGTCATCGTGGAGTGCAAACCCTCGCTACAAAAAGCCCTGGGCCTGGAGCGAGAAGACGCCTCGCTGGGGGTCCTGCGGGAGATGTTTGGCGGGGTATTTGGTGGAGGAATCCTGGTGGTCCGCAAGAGTGCCTGGCCCCCCCACGAGAAATCTCGCGCTCGCTTGCGCTCTACCCTTGCGGACCGAACCCTGCGCATCTTCAGCCTCGAGGGGCGGACCCACTTCCCCGAGGGCACCGTCTGGCACTTCCCCCACGACCTCGAGGCCGCCTTAAAAGACTGGCTCTAGCCCCTAAGCCTTTCCAAGACCTGTTTCAAGTGGGGGCTCTCCTTGGCCCAGCTCTTCAGGTCGCCTTGGTTTCTTAGGAAGCCCTTGGCCTCGAGGGCCTGCCGCAGCCCGGCCAGCTCCTCCTCCGATAGGCCCAAAATCGCCTCGGCGTTCTCCTCCAAAAACCTCCTAAAGTTCGGGTAGCTCACGGAGCGGAGCCTGGTGGCGAGCCGCTCGTACTCCGGGCTTGGCACCTTGCCCCCGTCCTTACCTTCCTCAGCCTGGGCGGGAAGGGCTCCTGCCAGCTCCATCCGCCCATACCCCGAGGAGGTCTTGGCGCCCACGCCCTCTTCCCGCAACGCCCAAGCCAGGATCTGCCAGGCGGCCTGGAGCCAGGGCTTGGCCGCCTCCCGGTCCACCCCAGGCGCCGGGGCCAGACCCAGCAAGAAGGTGCCGGTGACGCTAAGGAAGGGCACGGGCACAGGGCTGTCCCAGTCCGCGGGGGGGACCTTACCGCCCCCGTAGTAGTCGGCGTGGTGGGGGTTCATGATGTCCGGGCGGAGCCTCCACTTCCCGGGAAGGGGCAGGGCGTCAAAGAAGACCACCAAGCCCTGCTCCTCCGTGGTGCCGAAAAGGGCCGCTTGGGCCTCGCCCCGCTGGAAGCGATCCAGGTCCCGTCGCCAGGCCTCTCCTTCCAGGCGGAGGTGGGCGTAGCGGCTGGCCAGGCCCTTGAGGGCCGAACCGGGCAGGTAGGGCACGCCGTAGGTGCGGTGGAGGGTGAGGCTGGTCTCCAAAACCCCTTCCCCCCCGAGGCCCACCACCAGGCGCCCCAGGGTATGGGCCTCCCGCACCTCCGCCCCCGCTTCTAGCAGGGCCTGGCGGTAGCGCTGGAAAAACTCCGCGTAGCCCTCAGGCTCGCCTTCCTGGGCCGCTTCCTGCACAAGGTTGCGCTTGCTCTCCGTGTCGTCGCGGTGGGAGCTTTCCAGAAACCTATCCAGCCAAAGCCCGCGGTTAACCCGGGTAGCGCCAGGAAAACGGAGACCCTTCAGAACTTCCCTCCGGCTCATGATGCCCCCTCAATCAGGGCCTGGGCAAACCGCTTGAACCACCCCGAGGCCTGGAGCACCTCCCGGGTGAGGCGCAGGTAGAGGAGAAGCTCGGCCCTAAGCGCCTCTTCAGCCAGTTCCCTCCCTCCCTTACGCCCCAGGACCTGGGCCAGGTCGTCCAAGAACCTCTTGTGGGCCTCCTTGCCCCGGGAGTCCACGAAGGCCAGGGCCTGGGCCAGCCCCGCCTGGCGCACCAGGACGGGGAACTTCAGGGCCATGGTCTGGTAGTCCTCCGCCCAGGTACCCCCCTTCTGCGCGGCCTCCTTCACCCTCTCGTAGGCCCCCTGGGCCCAAAGCTGGGAACGGGTGCGCATGGCTAGCCTCCCAAGGTCACCCGGCAGAGGCCCCGGCCCACCGTGGCCTTGCCGCCCAGCTGCAACGCCCCTTGCAGAAGGCCCTTGAACAGGGCGAGGACCGCCTCGGCAGGCAGGGCCTTTTCCTTGCGGCGGGAGGGCTCGGCCCGCACCAGGCTGTAGAGGACGCTCTCGGCGGGCAGGCTTTCCTCGTACCAAAGCGCCCTTTGGGCCACGGTCTTGGTGGCGTCGTCCAGGCGGATGCGGGCCACCACCTCGGTGGCGGTTTCCAGCAGGAAGGCCATCACGTCGTCGTGGACCACCGCCAGGCGGCCCGCCACCGGGGCCTGGGTCCTGGTGAGCCAATCCTCCCACTCCCCTACCCCAGGAATGGGGCGGGCCTCGAGGTCCAGGTCCTCCAGGTAGACCTTACCCCCCTCGGGCAGGCGGGAGTTCGGGGCCACCAGAGCCTGGCCCTGCCCCAAGGGAGCAGGGAGCGCAGGGGGGGTAAGCCCCGCCATCTCCGCCTCCCGGCGGAAGCGCTCCAAGAGGTAAGGGCTCGTGACCAGGGCGAAGACCCCGTAGAGGCTCCGCACGGGCAGGAGGAGGAGCTTGGCGTCCCCCACCTGCACCGCCCCCGCGTGCTCGGAGGCGGCCTCGGTTTCCGGGCCGAAAACCGCGAAGAGGGTGTCCTTGTCCCATCCCTTCCCCTGAGCCCGGTCCCGCAGGACCCCCTTGAGGGAGCTTCCCGGCAGGTAGGGGATGCCCGTGGCCTTCTCCCGGGCGATGGGCAGGTCGATGGCCCCGATGCCCTGCCCCGTCCCCGCGTGGAGCGGGGAGAGGGCGTGGATGAAAAGGAGTGCGGTGGTGCTCCGTTCTGGGTTCACCTTTCTCCTCCTTGCTCTCTCAAATACTTCAAGAAGGCCCTAATGGGGTCGGTTTCTCCCCGCAAGGGCTCGATCCTTTGCGCCTCCTCTGGGGCGAGCTTCACGCTCACCGGGTGCGCCTCATCACCCACCTCAAGGACCACGCCCCCCGGGGGCACCCGGGGCCCCTCGAGGACCGCCACCAAGGTGGCCCGCTCCCCTAGGGGGCGGATGAGGAGGGGGCTTGCCAGGCGGTCGCCCTCGGCGGGCTTCAAGGTGCTATCGGAAGGATCGCCCCCATCCTTGAAGTGGAAGATGATGGGCAGGCCGAACTGCCCCCGGGGGAACTTGCGCACGGGGTGCTGGGGTGCGTGCCGGGGAGCGTGCCTCCTCGTCAGGCGGCGCACCTCGTCGGGCTCGGGCCAGAAGGAGCGGCCCGGGCGGTTCCTTTCCTGGCCCTCTCGGCGCATCTGACGGAAACCGCGGTAGGCCTCGGCCACTTCCCGCCAGGAAAGGGAGAACACCCCAAGGAGGCTTTTCGGCGTCAGGTGGGGCACCCCTTCCGGCCATCCCCCCTCCCGGCTATAGCGGACAAGCCGTTGCCGAATCTCCTCCTCTTGCGGCACCTTTTCCCCCTCGCCTCGCGGCTCCTTCTCCACCTCGGGCCTGAAGGCCCCAAACCCCCTGCGGGTGCGGGCCCCAAGCCCCCCAAAGGTCTCCCAGGCCCAAAGGGCCGCCTCCAGCTCCCCCTCGGCGTCCAGCAGAAGGGGCTTTTGGCCCTCGTCCTGGGGCACCGCCACCTCCTTGGGGAAGGCCAGGCACAGGCGGAAGCGCACCCCTACCCGCACGGGGTAGTTATGAGGGTCCTGGTCGGTGCGCCGGAGGGGGAAGGCCAGGTAGGGGTGGGCCACCTCAGGCCGGGCCCGGGGGAAGTTCTTCCCCGGCACGTCCACGAAGACGTCCTTCTCCTGGCCCGCCTCCAGCACCTCCACCTCCACCTGGAGGGGCGAGGCCCCTCCTTCCCCCGCGCTGCCGAAGAGGGCGGCCTCGAGGGCCCAAAGCCTTTCCAAGCTTCCCCCCGCCTGCCACCCCCGCACCGCCCGCCACCAGAAGCGGAGCTGCCCCCGCACCTCCGTGGCCCGCACCACGCTCACCGGGTCCGCCCGCTTTGGCTCCACCCCGCCCCCGAAGAGGGGGGTGAGGAACCGGTAGGTGCGCTCCTGGGTAACGATCCTCCTTCCGTCGGAGCGCTGGCCCTCGAGGCGCCTGGGGCCGTAGGCCTCTGGAAACTCCCTGACCCGCCTCATGCCTCCTCCCACGCCACAGGCTTTCCGCTCCACACCCCCACCGCCGCCAAACCGTAGCCGTCCCTGCGGTCCTGGGGCAGGTGGGAAAGGTTTTGGAACCATACCCCTTCCAGCCACTTCATCACCTGGTCGTCGCCCCACGCCTGGGGCAGGCGCACGAAGTACACGCTCCCCGCGGGCACCGCCCGGCGGCTGGGCTTTGGCTTCCCCTGGGCCAGGTCCCAACCGGAAACCGCCAGGGGCCGCCCCACCAGGGCCGCCTCCACCCGGGCCCCGGCGATGGCCCCGCCCTCGGGCAGGTAGGCGCCGCCAAAAAAGCCCGGCGTGAGGAGGACCACCCGGGCCGCCCGGGTTTGGACCAGGGCCTCCGCCAGGCTGAAAGGCACCCCAGGCACCCCCGGCCCCCCCTTCCGCCAGAAGGCCAGGCGGCGCTCCCCGCCCAGGGGGTGAACCCCCTCCACCTCCACCCCGTCCTCCGGCCACAGGACGAGGGCCAGGCGGCGGAGGCTTCCCGCCTTGCGGGCGAACTCCAGGCCCGAGGTTTGGAAGAGGGCGCCCTCCCGAGCGGTGCCCTTTTCCGGGTCCAGGCTCACGTGGGTGCGGATCTCCGGGGTGGGGCCCTCGTGCCCTTCCGGGGTGAAGCCTTGGGGAGGGTCCTCCAAGAGCCAGGCCAGGAAGCTTTCCCAGTACCAGAAGGCGGGAAGGCTTTGGGGCTTTCCCTTGAGGTGGGGGCTGGGCGAGCCCACAGGGAGAAGCCCCGGGTCCAGGTTCATGCCCGCCCCCTCCGGCACCCTTAGGGGCCGGAGGGGGTACAGGTTCCCTCCCAAGCGCAAGGCGTCCAGGGGCCTAGGGACGAGAAGGCGCCACCCTCCTTCCGCCGCCTCCGCCAAGAGGGGTCCCCGGACCCCCCAGGAGAGCACTTTCGGGGCGTCTTGGGGAAACTGGAGGCCCGCCTCGAGGGCCCGCCGGGTGCGGTAGGCCCCGGCCAGGGTCTGGGGCAGGGGGAAGGGAAGGCTCCTGGCCCGGGCCCCAGGGCTGTTGGTGAAGGGACGGCCGTCCCGCACGATGAGGGGATCCCGCGACTCAATGAGCATCCCACACCTCCCGCCTTTCCGTCGGTACCGCCGCCTGCTCCAAGGCCTCGGCAAAGGGCCGGGCCAGGAGGAGTTCTTCGGCGAGACGGCCCACGCCTCCTTCCCCGCTCAGCCACCGGGCCAGTTCCTCCTTATGCCCCCTCTTCATCTCCTTCCTCCCCAGGATGCGCCGGGCCTCGGCCAGCAAGGCCTCTTGGGGAAGCCCCAGGGCCTCCCCCTCCTGGGCCAGCTCCCAGAGCTCGTAGGCCACCCGGGCGGGCACCTCGCCCAGGCGCAGGAGGTCGGCCAGGCGGAGGAGGCGCTGGGTGAGCCGGGGCTCCTCGTCCCAGCGCCCCCGGACCATGAGCTCCGAGCCTGCGCGGGGGCTGTAGGCCACGGCCAAGGCGTTCCGCTTCTCCTCCCCTTCCCTCCCCTCCTTGGCCAGCCTCTCCGCCCGCCGGGCAAGGTCCAGGGCGTCCTGCAGGGGCTCCAGGTGGTGCACCACCGCCAAGCCCACGGAAAGGGTGGGCGGCTGCTCCAGGGGCACCCCTTCCAAGGCCTCCCCCATCACCTTCTGGAAGCGCTGGGCCAAGGCCCAGGCCGCCCGCAAGGCGGTGTGGAGGGGCAAAAGGGCCAGCACGTCATCCCCGCCCGAGTAGACCAGGCCGCCCCCGTGGGCCTCCACGATACCCTTCACCTCCCGGGCAAACCCCAGGGCCAGGGCCCGGGAGAAGGCCCGGTGGGCTTGGGGGTGCCCCAGGCGGTCCAAGGCCTCCCCCATCCGGTCCCCGTCCGCGTGGAGGAGGGCGTAGTAGCCTCCTGGAGGGGCTTGGATGCCCTTCTGGCGAAGCTTCCCCCACAGGCGGCGGAGGACCTCCTTGGCCTCCTCCAACCGCCCGGGGTCTTCCAAGGCGGGGAACTCCTCGAGGCGGCTCTCGTAGAGGAGGCGGACGTCGTACTGGACGAAAGGCGTGTCCTTCAGAGCGGGGTGGTAGGTGGCGGCCCTGGCCTCCTCCCCCACCAAGGCCGCCAGGTGCTCGAGGGCCTCCCCCACCCAAGCCTCCCCTCCCTTGTTCTTGACCCCTTCCCAGAAGGGCAGGACCGCCATGTGGGTGGTGCTCACGAAGCCGTGTGCCGTGGGCCACCAGCGCTTCAGGAGGTTGCGAACAGTTGACCCCCAGCCACCCTTTCCCTACCCCCCACCAAGCCCCGCTCCCAAATCCCACCACCCCCCCAACCCCCCGTCCGCACCCAGCAAAAGGCTTGAACCCCTACAATGCTCCCCAGGAGGCCCAGTCGTGAAGAGGGGAAAGAAAAGGGAGCCCAAGCCCTACACCGGCCTGGAAGCCCTTCTCGTCTTCCCCGACCACGGGGACTACGTGGCCACCCTTGACCTCATGCGCCGCTTCTCCTCGGCGGTGCGCTACGGCTACAAGAGGCTCCTTGAAGGTGAGGACCGCAAGGAGCTCAAGCGGGAAGATGGCCCCCTGTGCACCCTCTTCCGCCTCAACACCCGCTACGCAGATGACGCCATCCTCAAGGCCAAGGCCCTCCTCACCTCCCAGGTGGAGCTCGGGGAGAACCCCCGCAAGGTGGTCTTCGGGGGGAGGAAACTTCTTGCAGACCTGGCCCGGCTCAAACGGAGCAACCTCCCGCTCTATGAGCGGAAGAAGGCGGAGTGGCGGGAAAGGCGCAAGGGCACCCTCTACGCCCGTGGGGACCGGAGCAAGGGCGGCAACCTCAACCTCCGCCTCGTGGTGCGGGAGGGAAACCTCTGGCTCCGGGTCCACCTGGGAGACCGCTACGCCTGGGCCCTGGTGAAGACCTCCCACCCCAGGCTCCAAGCACTTCTGTCCCGGGTGTATGCCCATGAGCCCTACAACGTGGAGCTCGCCTTGCGGGAGGGGAGGGTCTACGCCCTCTTCTCCTGGGAGGAGGAGCTTCCCCCCCTCTCCCTCACCCAGGAGGGGGGCGTCCTGGCCCTGGACGTCAACGCCGACCCCTACGGGCTGGCCCTGGCGGTGGTGAACCCGGACGGGAGCCTCAGAAGGCACCTCACCCTCTCCCTGGAGGAGGTGGACCGGGCCAAGAACCGGGGGGCCAAGGAGATCCTTCTCTGGAACATAGCCCACCAGGTGGTGGCCCTGGCGGAGCAGGAGGGGGTGGCCATCGCCACGGAGCGGCTGAAGCACCTCCCCAAGGGCAGACGGGGAGATGGTCTTGGGCCTGCTTTCCGCCGAAAAGCCCACCGCTTCGCCTACCGCTCCCTCCTGGGGAAGGTGCACGCCTTGGCCCGGAAGAAGGGCATCCAGAGCCTGGAGGTGAACCCCCAGGACACCTCCACCATCGGGATGCTGAAGTACGCCCCCCTCCTGTCCTTGTCCAAGGATGTGGCCGCGGCCTACGTGATTGGCCGACGGGCCTTGGGGTTCAAGGAGGAGATCCCCAAACCCCTGAAAGCCCTCCTCCAGGACCCCTCCTTTCACGACCGCACCCGCCGCTTCTACGAGGGGCGGATAGCCCAGCTCAAGGAGCGGCACCGTGAGGAGAAGAACCCCTACCTCAGGCGCAGGCTCGGGCGGGAGCTTGCCCAGATGAAGAGAGCTCTCGCCACCCTTCCAAGCCTTCAGGGTGAGCCAGGCGGCCCTGCGGGGTCAACCGCGGGAAGGAACCCCCAGGGCATCCACGCCTGGCGAGCCCTGAGGGTAGGCCTCTTCCTTCCCCTCCTTGGGCGGAAGGTGCCGAGGGACCTCTCGGTCCTCAAGCCCATCCTGCTGGGATCGTGGGAGGGGTGGAAGCGAGGCTTAGACCCTCATCCTGGTGGGGGGTCGGCTGCTGCGGATGCCCACCTACGTGTGGGGGTGGGTAGTGGTGGCTAGAGTTGACCAGGTCCGGCCCCGAGAGGTACTCCCCCCGCCTGAGGCCCAATTTGAGCCGCACCCGGTCCGCCTCTTTGGGGTCATCCGGCAGCAGGAGAACGCTTTCCCGGGCACCGTCCAAAGAGCTCTTGAACGCCTCCTTGCCCCAGGAGACCGGGGCGAAGTTTCGGGTGTTTTTGCGGGCGACGAGAAGGGCCATGAGCCGCCCGCGGGCCTGGGGGTAGTCCGCTTCGGAAGCCAGGGGGACGTAGGCGTAGTACCCCTCCAGGAGATCCTCCACCTGGGCGAGGGCCGCTTCCCGTTCCACGTGGAGCGCCCGCTCCTTGGGGGCGAAAAGCTCCTGGGCCTTATTCACCAGGTACGCCCGCGCCGCCTCCACGGCGCGCTGGCCCAAACCGCTCGGGTCCTGCCCCTCGGGGATGAGGGCCAGAAGGACATTGGCGATGCCCGCTTGCCCCAGCTCTTTGAGCTCCGCTGGGCTTGTCGGGGCGGGGAAGATGAGGTTTTCAGGCCCCACCGCCTGAGCCAGAACCTCCGCCGCCGCCTGCGCCGCCTCGGAGAGGAGGCGGCTACCCGCGAAGAGGTCCCGGGTCCTGCGGGCGGTGGCGATGAAGTCCTGCACGGGACCTAGGCTGACTGCTAGCAACGCTCCCACCCTCACCTCCATAGCTGCGTCTTGAGGGTTTCCATGAGGCCCAGCCCCTTTTTCCACACCTGCACCAGCCCCTGGGGGCTGGAAAGGGCCCGCTGGGCCTCGGCTTGTTCCGGCTGGGTGCCGTGGGCGATGGCGTTGCGCACCCAGCGGAGCTCCCGGTAAACGGCCGCCCACCTGGGGCTCATCTGCCAAAGCCACCCCTCCAAGCGCTCCCGGGCGTCCATGCGGGCCTCGTAGAGGAGCACCTGCCCCTGGTCTCCGAACCGCCTCACCCCTAAAACCACAATGGCTTCAAACAGAAGCAAGAGGGCCTTGAAGATCTGCCCCCGATCCCAGAAGAAGCGGGCCCGGTTGGCCATCTTGTCCTCAATGTTCTCGCCGTCTAAGCCAGAAAGCACCTCCCGCACCCACCCGTGGACGTTCTCCCCCGCCCAGGGGTTTCGGGCCTCGGCCAGACCGCTTAGGCGCTTTTTCACCAGGTGCTGCTGGTTGGTTTCCAGGAAGAAGTAGGCCTCCTCGGCCTCCTGGGCCTGGGCGGTACCTGCGAAGTAAGGGCGAAAGTCCCCTGTGGCGGCCAGGACGCTTAGGCTCTCATCCAACGCGATGAGCTCGTGTAGCGCCTCGAGGCCCACCACGGGCGCCTCAGGGGCGCTCCCCCTAAGCTCCAGGCCCCCGTAGTGGAGCTGAATGCGGGCACCCCAGGCATGCCGGAGGGGCAGGAGGGCCCCCAGAAGGGCGTAGCCCAGGTAGCGGTACCCGTGGGTGATGTCCAGGTGGAACTCCTCGTAAGGCCCCAAGGCGGCGAGCCGCTCCCCTAGGGCCTGGGCCACCTGCTGGGGAGCGGGGGGATCGGGCAGGAGGACCAGGGCCACCCGAACGCCTAGGAGCTCGGCCAAAAGGTTTTCCCACCGGACCAAGGCTGCTTCTAAGGAGGCTTGTCCGGCCTCAGCCGCCTCCACCTCCCGGTGCGCGGCGTCCCAGCCTGGAGGCAAGGACACCTCCGAGTGAATGGCGAAATCCTCCAAAAGCCCCCAGGTGGAGCCCGTGGTGCCCACCACCATCAGGTCCGGTGCCGGGCCCGGGGCGGCCAGGTGGCGGAACAGGGCGCCGCCGAAAAAGGTGGCGGTGCGCACCTCTCCGTCAGGGAAGCGGTACGGGGTGGTTTCATACCGCAGGCCCCCCGTAGGGGCAGCGCTGCCCTTGCCCATCACGCTGATAAGAAGCCGCTTCATCCTGCTCTCCTCTAACCGCCCAGCATACCGTTGTTAGGCCCGGGCTCCTGCGAGGTTTGCACCCGGGATACCCAAGGACGCACCAGCCCATACCCCAAGGAGGTCTTGGCCCCCACCCCGGCGAAGAAGGCGAAGCGCCCCAGGGCCCAAAGCCAAAGGGCCTCCTCCTCCGTGGCCTTGGGTAGGTGGTAGACCACCTTGCCCACGAAGCCCACCGTGTCCACCTCGGTGCGGGCGGGCCGGGTGCGGCCCTCCAGGAAGCGCACCGTGGTCCTCTCCATAAGGGCCTCCCGCACCGCCTCCGGCGGGGTGAGGGGGGCGAAGGCCTGGAAGCGCCGAAAGAGGCTTTCCAGCACCAGCCGGGGCTCGGGCAGGGGGTAGTGGACCCCTTTCCGCCGGAAGAAGGTGGGGCTTTGGAAGTGCAGGGGCAGGTCCGGGCCCGCAGGCCCCTGGAACAGGCGGGCGTAGGTGGAAAGCCCTGCCCAGGGGTGGCCCTCCTGGAACACCCCCCGCACCCGGAAGGGATGGCCCAGGCGCACCTCCTGCCCCTCGAGGGCAAAGAGCCGGGGGGCCAGGCGGGCGTAGAGCTCCTCCCGCAGGAAGGCGAAGCGGGCCCAGTAGGCCCCTTCCCTTCCCCCGTGGCCCAGGCTGAAGGGGTTCTCCCCCTGGTCGTGGGCTTCCGGGGCCACCTCGCGGAGGAGGGCGTAGAAGAAGCCCCTGAGCCCCAGGGGCTCGGGCGGGGCCTCCCCCTCGAGGGCGAGCACCAGGGCGGCCAGGACCATGGCCTTAGAAGCCCAGCTCCACCGGGTCCAGGCGGGGCGCCGGACCCACCTCCCGCCCCAGATCCTCTAGCAGGGAGCGGGCCAGCCTCGTCACCTGTTTCAGGCCTTTGGGCGAAGGCCGCTCCAGGCCGTGGACCAAGAGGGAGGCGTTTCGGGCCTGCAGGGCCCCGGAAAGGCCCCGTAGGGCCTCCAGGGGTTCTCTGGACAGAATGGGGTCCCCGAGAAGGCGCAGGAAGGCCACCAGGTCCAAAAGGCCCAGCTTGGGAGAAATCCGCACCTCCTCCTCAGGAAGGGACAGGAGGGCGGCCAGCTCCCGGCGAAGCCCTTCCTGCTCCTCTTGGCTGAGCCCAGGCGCCTCCGCCCGCCGCCCCAGGCGGGCCAGGCGCTCCTGCAACAAGAGCTCCAGGGCCCGGTAAGCGTAAAGCCCCGCCAGGGTGAGGGAGCGGGCCTCCTCCCGCTGGGCCAGGTGGAGCAGGGTGGCGGCCAGGCCTAAGACCCCTCGCCTTTGGCCGAAGTCCCCTGAGCGCAAAAACCCCTCCACCTCCTCCAGGAGCCGGGCCTGGCCCTCGAGGGCCCTCCGGTTTTGGTTCAGGGGGTGGTTCAGCCAGGTGTTTTCGGAAAGCCTCCCCAGAAGCTTCCCGGCCTCCTTCACGGCCTCCCCGAAGTCCAGGTCGTACCACCTTTGGTACATCTGGCAGAGGAGCGCGTAAAGCTCATAACGGCGGTCCCCGGTCTTGCCCCCCATCTCCCCGAAGACCTTGCCCGCCTGGCCGAACTCTCCCTTGGTGTAGAGCTCCCGGGCCAGGAGGGCGTCCACCTCCGCCAGGACCTCGTGGGGGTTGGGCAGGATGACCAGGCGCTCCGTGCCCGCCTTGGGGCGGCGGAGGTCTGGGTCATAGACCTCGTTGTCCACGTACACCACCCGCACCTCGGGGTAGAAGCGCTGGAAGAAAAAGCCCGCCGCCGCCAGCCCCGCGCTCATGGCCTTGGTGCCGCTGGTGAGGTCCAGGGCCACGGGAAGGCCAGGGTGCTTTTCCAAAAGCCGCTTGACCTCCCGGTAGATGGCGGCCACGTCGCTCTTGCCGATCTCAATGGGGTAGAGGTCCTTCCCCGTGTCCTGCCGCAAACGGGAGAGGAAGCGGGCGCTTTCGGGGGTGTGGAGCACATAGACCTCCCCTGCCCCGGCTCCCAAGATGGCCAAGGCCGTGGCCTCCGGGCTGGTGCCCAGGGTGTGGATGGACACCTGGAAGGGTTGGCGAGAGGGGTACACGGGGGGGTCTTGGCGCCACTTCTCCAGGAGCACGGGCCAAATCCTCTCCTGGTAGAGGGCTTGGGCGTTCCCGCCCGCGTTCACGGCCTCCTTGTAGGACTGCCAGAGGGCCTCGAGGTCCAATCCCTGGTTCGGTAAAGGCTCCATAGGTCGGCTCCCTGGGGCCAGGCTTCCTTGTGAGGGCACTTCCTCAGCTTCCGTGCTGGCCCTTGACTTAGGGTCATATTAACCTGTACCGACTTACCCCTTGGCCATCCCCGAGCCCGCCCTGCACGTTCGGCCATGCATTTCCCATGGGCAGGCTACGCCGCTACCCACAAGGGAATGGCATCGAACTCCAGGAGGAGGGGAGGGGCCACCCCCAACCTCTCCCGGGCGTAGGCCACCATCTGCCGCACCTTACCCATGGTGATGCGGTGTTCCTTCCGCAAGGCCACAAGAACATTGGCCTCCACCAGATTGTGGAAGGAAAGCAGGGGACCGCCCTCAGGAGTCGCAATCAAAGGCCCGGACCACCCCCATCCCTGGCCCCCACGCACCGGGTAGCTCCGCCCCCGCACCCAGGTGCGCAGAGTGGCTTCGGGAACCCCCAGGTACCGGGCCGCCTCCCGCAGGGTGTAAAGGGGGCGGTCTCGGGGAGCCAGAGCCGGGAGCGTAGCGGTGCCCTCAGCCCTGCCCTCATCCCCAGCGGGCTACCACAAGAGCTCCTGCTCCTTTAGGCCAGAGGAAGCTTGCCCCGCAAGCCCAAATAGGCCGCGCATTGCCCCCACCCTGCCACCTCCCTGGGAGGAGCCTTAGGCACCCACCCCTTAGGCTTCCGCAAGCCCACCAAGAGCTCATAGAGGTCCAGGCCCACCGCCTCAAGGCGGCCATCCTGGGCCGGGAGAGGTACACACCCTTTTACTTGCGCCAACGATAGCCGCTATAGAAGTGTGCTTTGTTGCGGGGCGAAGGCGCGTCCCAAACTTCAACCAAGCGAAGTATCCTTGAGCGCAGAGGTTTGGGGCAAAACCTAGACTCGGTACATTACAGCCCCTATTTGGTATAATGCACCTGTCCGGAACCCCGGACGGGCATCTTGAAAGCCAGCTTCCTCCGTCCTGCACGCGAGTATGCGTTTTCCCCTTTTCATCGCCCCTTTCTCCTGTGGCCTTCCAAGGGCGCAAACCCTCAAAAACCCCCGTTATTCACCCCTCGCATATTCCAAGCTTCATGCTTCTCACAAATACCCCCCTCGGGAGCCCGCTCCAGGACGATGCGCAGAGGGGGTACCCGTTGCACGAGGTTTAGCCCCGTAAGGGGATTGCGACACCGTGGGCCGCTTTCCACTTTTCCACAATCCTTTCCATCTTGTTGCACGAGGTTTAGCCCCGTAAGGGGATTGCGACCCCAGCCTGGCCGCCCTAGCCACTTCGGGGAGAGTGAGCGTTGCACGAGGTTTAGCCCCGTAAGGGGATTGCGACATTCCTCCAAAAGGTAGTGAATCCCCCCAACACAGTAGAGTTGCACGAGGTTTAGCCCCGTAAGGGGATTGCGACGGGCGGGTATAACCCGCCCCCCTTACTTTTGCCCCTACCCATGAGTTGCACGAGGTTTAGCCCCGTAAGGGGATTGCGACGAATTAATCCCCGGCCACGTGGAGGCTTGGGCGCTCAAAGCCTCAGTTGCACGAGGTTTAGCCCCGTAAGGGGATTGCGACCAGACTCAGGGTTGAAGCCAAACGTCGCCTCCACACCACCGAGTTGCACGAGGTTTAGCCCCGTAAGGGGATTGCGACGACTATCTGCGCGATTAGCAAGCACTTCACTCATCTTCTTGTTGCACGAGGTTTAGCCCCGTAAGGGGATTGCGACCTTCCTTACCCTCAGCCTGGGGCCCCTTACGCCTAGCGGCGTTGCACGAGGTTTAGCCCCGTAAGGGGATTGCGACTCCCGCCCAAAACCTGAAGCACCAGCTTCTTCACTTTCCGTTGCACGAGGTTTAGCCCCGTAAGGGGATTGCGACGTCAATGCCTGCTCCCTAATGGCCTATGCCTATCCCTCCAAAGTTGCACGAGGTTTAGCCCCGTAAGGGGATTGCGACTTCCATCTTCCTTTCCCCCTTTCTGTACGCCCAACCCTTGGGGTTGCACGAGGTTTAGCCCCGTAAGGGGATTGCGACTACCCCCCGGCTTGTGGCCCCCTAAGGGCTGTACCCTCAAGTTGCACGAGGTTTAGCCCCGTAAGGGGATTGCGACCTCCCATCGCCCCCCCTACCCCACTCGCCTCCCACCCGGTTGCACGAGGTTTAGCCCCGTAAGGGGATTGCGACGATTACCTTCTGCCTCGGCATACCGCTCACCTCCACCCCCGTTGCACGAGGTTTAGCCCCGTAAGGGGATTGCGACTGGGCCTGGACACGCCACCTTTGGGCGCTGCCCACGAGCTTGCACGAGGTTTAGCCCCGTAAGGGGATTGCGACTCTCCGTCCCGGCCAGCCACGACGACACTCTTGCCGGTGTTGCACGAGGTTTAGCCCCGTAAGGGGATTGCGACACGATAGTGGCCCGGCCGGTGTTGGTGTATCCCCCTCCGGTTGCACGAGGTTTAGCCCCGTAAGGGGATTGCAACTTGGAAAACGGCCCCGTGCCGCAAGCCGTCTCGGAATGAGACGCTCGTCCGCGGGATTGGGGAGCAGTCGCGGCGAAGTGCAAACCGCACACGGCAAGAGGGGGGAAGCGGGTATAGTTTCCTCATGGCAGAGCCAGTCCACGTGGCACTGGCAGCGCTGGTTCACGACGTGGGCAAGCTCCTCTCCCGCGCCCGCTGGGGGGAGCGGGACGAGGGCATGCCCGACCGCACCCATACCGCCTACACCGCCCTCTTCGTGCGGCAACACGCCGGGCTCTTCCAGAAGGCGGGCATAGACCCTAAGTGGCTGGAGCGCACGGCCAGCCGCCACCACGAGGGCTGGCGGGACCGCCCCCAGTACCAGCCGCAAACCCCCGAGGAGTGGTGCGTGGCCCTGGCGGATACCTACGCCTCCCAGGAGCGGGAAGGGGAGGGCCAGGGGGGAAACGTGCCCGAGGTGCCCCTTTGGCCCATCTTCCGCCAGCTTCGGCTTCAGGGGCAGGAGGGGGAAAAGGACCTCGGCCTGAGCCCCGTGCACGCCCTGGGAGAAGGCCTCGTCCCCGGGGCCCCCTACCCGGAGGCAAGGCCCAACGTGCGCAAGGAGGTCTACGGAAGGCTCCTGGAGCGCCTCGAGGACCGCCTGCAGGCCCTTTCCCGGCTCCCCTCTCTCAGCCCCGAAGCCCTCCTCCTCTCCCTGGCCGCCATCTTCCAGGAGGGGCTTGCCCTGGTGCCCGCCGACACCCAGTCGGAGCCCGACGTCTCCCTCTACGACCACCTCCGCCTGGCCGCGGCCATCGCCCACGCCCTGTGGCTCTACCACGGGGGAAGCCCCTCGGTGGCCGACCTCAGGCAGGACGGGAACAAGTTCCTCCTGGTGGTGGGGGACCTGGGGGGCATCCAGGGCCACATCTACCGCATCGCCGGGGCGGAAACGGGGGTGGGGGGCATCGCCAAGCGCCTGCGGGCCCGGAGCCTCGAGGTGAGCCTGGCCGCGGAGGCCCTGGCCCTGGGGCTTCTCAAAAGGCTGGGCCTCACGCCCCTGAACCGCCTCATGGGGGCCGGGGGCAAGTTCTACCTGCTCCTGCCCAACACCCAAGAGGCCCAAGAGGCCCTGGAGGAGGCCCGCAAGGCCTGGGGCGAGTGGGCCCTGCGGGGTGGGGGAAGCCTTCTCCCCCACCTGGCCTACGTGGCCTTCCGGGGCCAGGACTTCCGGGACTTCCCGGACCTCCTCAAGGCGGCCCACCGGGCTTTGGCCCAGGCTAAGCTACGGCCCTTCCCCCACCTCAGCCGCACGGAAGCCACCTTGCGCCAGGCCCTCCGCCCCTGCGCCGCCTGCGGCCTCAAGCCCGCCCGGGAGGACGCTCCGGGAAGCCTCTGCCCCGACTGCGAGCGGGAAGCGGAGGTGGGCAGGCTCCTTCCCCGAAGGGACCGGGTGGGCTTCTTCCTCGAGGAAGCCCCCCGCCCCTTCCTGCAGTTTCCCCCTTTGCGCGTGGCCTTGGGCCAGGGCTTCTTGGAAGGGGCCTGGCACACCTACCGCGCCCGGGCCGACTTCGCCCCCGACGGCGCCTCCTTTGAGGTGAAGCCCCTCCTGGGCCACCTGCCCACGGTGGCCCACGCCCTGAAGGCCAAGGGCATGGGCCTGGAGGCCTACCGGGCCTGGCTCCAGGAGGAGGGGCTTTGGGAGGAGGAAGAGGGCTGGGACGAGGACCGCCCCCTCACCTTCGGGGAGCTGGCCGCCCTTTCCGAAGGGGCTCCCTACCTGGGCGGGCTCATGCTGGACGCGGACCGCATGGGAGAGGCCTTCGCCACGGGCTTCCGCCGGGAAAGCCGTGACCTGGCCACCCCGAGCCGCATCGCCGCCCTTTCCCGGGCCTTGGAGTGGTTCTTCAGCGTGGAGGTGCTGGAGCTCCTCCGCAACCCCGCCGCGTATGCCAAGCGCCTGGGCTGGAACGACCGGGAGGCCCGTCAAAAGGCCCTCCGCTACCCCCTCCTCTACAGCGTCTACTCGGGCGGGGACGACCTCTTCCTCCTGGGGCCGTGGGACGCCCTCTTAGAGTTTGCCCTGGACCTGGAGAGGCTCTACCGCCTCTACACCCGCCACCCCGCCCTCACCCTCTCGGGGGCTTTCCTCCTTTTCGCCCCCAAGACCCCGGTTTCCCAGATGGCCGAGGCCCTGCGGGAAGGGGAGAAGCGGGCCAAGGAGGCGGGGCGGGGGCGGCTTTTCCTCTTCGGGCAGGCGGTGGCCTGGGCCGAGCTCCCCGAGCTCCACCGCTGGAGGGAGGACCTGCGCCGGGACCTGGCGGCGGAGAAGGTGAGCAAGGCCCAGGCCTACCGCTGGCTGGCCCTGTGGCGGGAGTTCTGGGCAGACGGCTTGGACGAGGGGGAGCGCATGCGCTACAAGCCCCTTCTGGCCTACGCCCTCCGCCGGGTGCGGGAAAAGGACGAAGGGACTTGGAAGCGGTACCTGGAGCTTTTGGACCACACGCAACCCGCCTGGACCCACCTGCCGGTTTGGATCCAGTGGGCCTTGTACCAGGAAAGGAGGGGGTGATGACGGTTTTGGAGTTTTACAAGGACAGGGAAAAAGGCCTTTTGGACCCAGCGGTCTTCACCAAGGCCAAGAAAGTGGCCGACGAGTTGGTGCAGGAAGGAAAGCTCAAGTCCAGCCAGTTCCGCAACTACTTCGCCGAGCTCCGGGCCCTGGAGAACCGCTTCCAGAAGGAGCGGAAGGCGGACGAGGCCACGGCCTTCGCCCGGCTTTTGCCCGAGCTGGAGCTCCTCAAGGCCAAGCTGGCCTACAACACCCGCTCGCAGGGGCCCCTCAAGGAGGCCAAGCGCTTCGTGGAGTTCATGAACGAGGCCCTGGAGGCGGGCCAGCGGAGCCCCCAGGACTTTGAAGCCATGATGAAGTACGTGGAGGCGGTGCTGGCCTACTTCTACGCCTCGGGGAAGTGAGGTGGTGGACGTGCAGCTCAGGAAGGTGATCCGCATCCGCGCCCTGCTCTTGGCCAAGACCGGGCTCCGGATCGGCATGAGCCGGGACCAGATGGCCATCGGCGACCTGGACAACCCCGTGATCCGCAACCCCCTCACCGACGAGCCCTACATCCCGGGCTCCAGCCTGAAGGGGAAGCTCCGCTACCTCCTGGAGTGGAGCCTGGGCGGGGACTACATCCTGAAGGCCAAGGAGAGGCACGTGTACGCCTCCCCTGACCCCCAGGACCCCGTGGCCCGCATCTTTGGCCTAGCCCCGGAAAATGACTCCAAGAGCCTCGAGGTGGCCCGCCAGCGGGGGCCCACCCGCCTCCTGGTGCGGGACGCCTACCTCACCCCGGACTCCAAGGAGGAGCTGGAGCGCACCATCGCCCGGGGCGGGTACCTCACGGAGATCAAGCAGGAGGTCTTCATCCCCCGCCTGGGGGGAAACGCCAACCCCCGCACCACGGAACGGGTGCCCGCAGGCGCCCGCTTCCAGGTGGAGATGGTCTACCGGGTGCTGGACGACTTGGACGAGGCGTATTTCGGGAAGTACCTCATGCGGGCCCTGGAGCTCCTGGAGCTGGACGGCCTGGGCGGGCACATCTCCCGGGGGTACGGGCAGGTTTACTTCCTCCACCCGGGCAAGCCCCTGGAGGCGCAGGAGGGCCTGGACCTGAAGGAGCGGCTGGAGATCCAGGAGGTTGCCCTCGCGGGGTAGGGCCATGCGGGCCACCGCCTACTACTTGCGCTTCCGCGGCCCCGTGCGGGAGCTTCCCAGGGCCACCACCCTCCTGGGCCACCTCCTTTGGTGGTACCGCTACACCCACGGCAAAGAGGCCCTGGAAGGGCTTCTGGAAAGGCTTCCCGGTACGGGCTTCCGCCTCTCCAGCGCCTTCCCGGAGGGCTGGCTCCCCAGGCCCAAGCTCCCGCCCATCCAGGTGGAGGAAACCGCCTTGCGCAAGCGCCTGAAGGCCCTGACCCTTCTGAGCTTCGCCACCTTCCAGCAGGTGGCGGAACGGGGGGAGGAAGCCCTCCTCGAGGCCCCCGAGGTGGAGGGAAAGCTCGCCCCGCCTGCCCCCCGCCGCCTGCGCCGGGCCCGGGTGGGCATCGACCGGGCCACGGGCGGGGCCCGCCAGGGGATCCTCTTTACCCAGGACCTCCTCTTCCCCACCGGGCGGTATGCGGTCTACGCCCTGGGAGAACCCCCTTTTGACCTGCGTGAGGGCCTGCGGTTCGTGGGGGAGATGGGCTACGGGGGCCTGGCCAGCGTGGGGGCGGGCTGGTTCCAGGTGGAGGAGGAGGCCCCCCTGGACCTGCCCGAGGCCAAAGCGCCCACCGCCTACGCCACCCTTTCCCCTGGCCCCCTCGAGGGGGCCCTCTTCTACGAGGCCGAGCCCTACTGGGGTCGCCTGGGCGGGGGGTACGTGGGGGCCCGGCCCTTCAAGCGCCCTTACCTCAGGGCCAAGGAGGGTAGCGTCTACCGGGAACCGGATGGGTATCTCCTCCTGGACGTGACCCCCTCGGAGCCCCCGGAAGGGGGCGTGAGGGTGTGGGAAGCCCTGCAGGTCTTTCCCTTGGGGGTGAAGGTATGAGCTTCCTGGAAACCTACGCCCTGGAGCTGGAGCTCCTCTCCCCCGTCCACGTGGGCACGGGGGAAGCCTACCCCGCCTACGCCTACGTGCCCGACTTTGCCAAGAAGCAGGTCCACCTCCTGGACCCCTCCGCCCTGCTCCTCGCCCTCTCCCAGGAGCGGCGGAAGGCCTTTCTGCAGAAGGTGGCCGAGGGCCCCAAAGGGGCGCAGGAGGTTCTGCGGAGCCTCTACCAGGAGGGGCAGGTGCCCCAGGAGGCCGTGGTCCGCACCCTCCCGGCCAGCACGGCCTTCTTGCTTGCGGTGAAGGAAGCTACCTCCGAAGCCCAGTTGGAGTACCGCCCTCTCCCCTACTCCCCCCAAGGCCCCTACCTGCCGGGGTCTAGCGTCAAAGGCGCCCTGCGCACCGCATGGCTTTTCTGGCGCCTTTTACAGAGAGGGGAGGACCTGGTGTTCCAAAGGGGTATGTGGCAGTTCCGCAGGTCCCTGGAGGAGGTTCGCATAAGGCCGCCGAGGGTGCCCGATGTCCCCCAGAACCAAGACTTTGAGGGGGTAGTGCTGGGCTATGCCTCCTGGCGCGAGGACAGGCGAAGGTACCGCCTGGACCTCTACCGCGACCCCTTCCGCGCGGTGCGGCTCACGGACTCGGGGCCCAAGGAGAGTTCTCTAGAGCGCATCGGGGTGTTCCACTCCAAAGGCCAGATGGAGGGCGTCCCCATTCTGGCAGAAACCCTTCCCAAGGGAAGCCGCTTCCGCCTCCTCTTCCGCTACCACGGGGGCCTGGCCCGGCACAAGGGGGTGGCGGGGGCGGTGCCGCCCCAAGAGCTCAAGAAGGCCCTCCGGGAGTACTACGGAAAGGTGGCGGAACGCGAGAGGAAGCGGGCAGAGTACCACGGCCTGGAAAAGGCCCTCGAGGTCTACCGGGAGCTGGAAGAGAGGCTAAAGGACAAGGAGGTCTTCCCCATCCGGGTGGGCTTCGGCTCGGGCAGGCTCAGCCTCCGACTGGCCCTCCTCCTCCCTGAGGATCACCCGGAGGCCCAGGAGCCCAAGACCCGCAAGACCGCGGGGGCCAAAGACCCCAAGGACGGCTACCCCTTGGGCTGGGCGGTGGGACGGCTTGTGCCCCTATGAAGGGGGCAAGGCATGGAGAAGCTGATCCTTTCCTTTCTCGGTATCGGCAACTACCAGGAGGAAGCTCACAAAGCAGGCGGAGGAAGCTGAGCCTGGAGAAGCGCTAGCAGTCCCAGTCAGAGCGCACCAGACCGCGGCCCCCCGCCGCGGCAAAGGCCTTCCGCCCCATTCCGGTACGCCCGTGCCTGGGCCTGGAAGGGGCGCTCAGGCGCTAGAGGGGTGAACCACACGTTCGGGTCAAGAAGGTCGCTATACCACGGTGAAGCCCGCATCCCCGTACACAGGCCCCACCCCCAGCACCTGGACTTCTCCCTGGACCCCATAGATGCGCAGGGCATCCTGGGAGAGGTCCAGGAGCCTCCGGGCCCGGGCCTTGAGGTCTTCCAGAAGCCCTTCGTCCAGGTAGCACTCAAACACAGAAAGCTGGACCCGCTCCCCGTAGCTTTTCAAAAGGTTTGCCAGCTTTATCCGCCGGGTGTCGTCGGGGATGTCATAGGCGATGGTGTAAAGGCGCTTCATGGCTTGAGGATACACGCTCCGCTTCAGGCCCAGAGGTATCCCAGGGGCAGGGCGAAGAGCCGCTCCCCGAAGGGCAGGGCCCGTTCCCCCGGGTGCAGGATGGCCCCCAGGAGAAACTTCTCCCCCAGCCGCTCCCTCAACCGGGCCAGGGGGGCGAAATCCCTGGAGCCCAGGGTGGCCCCGGCCTTGACCTCGAGGCCCACCACCCCCCCGGGAAACTCCAGCAGGAGGTCCGCCTCCAAGCCCCCCGCCTCCCGGTAGTGGTAGGCCCGGAAGTCCTCCCGGGCCGCCTGCAGGCGCAGGACCTCCCCCACCACAAAACCCTCCAGGAGGTGCCCCCAAAGACGGCCCTCCAGGGGCACGGCGGGGTGGCCCAGCAGGTGGGCGGCCAGGCCGCTATCCGTCAGGTAGACCTTGGGGGACTTGAGGAGGCGCTTGCCCAGGTGGCCGCTCCAGGGAGGTAGCTCCGCCACCAGGTACAAGGCCTGCAGAAGGCGCAAGTAGCGCCTCAAGGTGGCCTGGGGGATGCCCACCTCCCGGGCCAGCTCCGAGGCGTTCAGGAGACCCCCTTGTCGGGCGGCCAGCACCGCCAGGAGGTGGGGGAGCTGGTGGAGCCGTTCTATCTGGGCCAGCTCGCGCACGTCCCGGCTCAGGAGGGTGTCCAGGTAGGCCCGGAACCATTCCCGGAGCTCCGGCCCCAGGGCCGCCCCCGGAAACCCACCCCGCAGGACCCGGGCCCGCAGGTCGCCAAGGGGGGGCGGGGGTGGGAGGGGCTCCCCTCTGGCCAGAAGGAGGAGCAGGTCGGGGAAGCTCCCCTTTCCCCCCTCCAGCTCCGCCTGGCTCAAGGGCAGAAGCCGCGCCACCGCCATGCGCCCCGGCAGGGCGTCGGCCACCTGGGGCAGGAGGAGGACGTTGGCCGAGCCGGTGAGGAGGAAGGCCCCCGGCCTCCTCTCCCGATCCACCCGGAGCTTCAGGGGCAGGAAGATCTCGGGGGCGCGCTGCACCTCGTCCAGGACGGTGGGAACGGGCAGGGCCCCCACGTAGCCCCTGGGGTCGGTGCGGGCGGCGGCCAGCTCCGTGGGGTCGTCCAGGGTGCGGTAGGCCAGGCCCAGCTCCCCGGCCAGCTTCAGGGCCAGGGTGGTCTTGCCCGCCTGCCGGGGGCCGGCCAGGAAGACCACGGGAAAGAGGGTCAGGAGCAGCTGGAGGCGGTCCTCGAGGAGCCGTGGGAGCATGGGTAAAGCTTACCACGAAATGAGAGATATACCTTCATTGAATGACCAAATTTCACGACTTGCCTTCCTGCCCGCCCAGAAAGCGAGGCGATCCCCTTACGGGGCTAAACCTCGTGCAACTTGAGGTTGAGGTTGAGGTTGAGGTTGAAGGGAGGAGGAAAGGGGCTGTCGCAATCCCCTTACGGGGCTAAACCTCGTGCAACTTGAGGGCGCAGCCCCTAGGGGGCCACAAACCGGGGATTAGGGGTCGCAATCCCCTTACGGGGCTAAACCTCGTGCAACTTGAGGGCGCAGCCCCTAGGGGGCCACAAACCGGGGATTAGGGGTCGCAATCCCCTTACGGGGCTAAACCTCGTGCAACTTGAGGGCGCAGCCCCTAGGGGGCCACAAACCGGGGATTAGGGGTCGCAATCCCCTTACGGGGCTAAACCTCGTGCAACTTGAGGGCGCAGCCCCTAGGGGGCCACAAACCGGGGATTAGGGGTCGCAATCCCCTTACGGGGCTAAACCTCGTGCAACAGAAGATCGCGTGGGCTGCAGTCCGCGCGGTTGGTGAGGTCGCAATCCCCTTACGGGGCTAAACCTCGTGCAACAGGCCCGCAAGAAGGGAACCTTCGGGGTGTGGGTACGCAAGTCGCAATCCCCTTACGGGGCTAAACCTCATGCAACCCCGAGGTATGCGCCGCCGCCTTGGAGAAGCAGTATAAGTCGCAATCCCCTTACGGGGCTAAACCTCGTGCAACAAGCGGGCTAAGGCTACTGAGCCCCAGGAGTCTGACCAGGTCGCAATCCCCTTACGGGGCTAAACCTCGTGCAACAGAAGATGAGCGAAGTGCTTGCTAATCGCGCAGATAGTGGTCGCAATCCCCTTACGGGGCTAAACCTCGTGCAACCTGTAGTGCTCAAGGCTCTTGGCGGCAAGGAGGTTATCCAGTCGCAATCCCCTTACGGGGCTAAACCTCGTGCAACCAGAAAGAGTACGGTATGGACGGACGCGGCGGCAAGGAGGGTCGCAATCCCCTTACGGGGCTAAACCTCGTGCAACATATGGGTACGGGTAATCCGTACCCGCTATGGGGTGTCCATTGAGTCGCAATCCCCTTACGGGGCTAAACCTCGTGCAACTAGGCGCAACGCTGATTATTTCAGGTGCTTTAGGCCACCTGTCGCAATCCCCTTACGGGGCTAAACCTCGTGCAACGGGTACCCCCTCTGCGCATCGTCCAGGAGCGGGCTCCCGAGGGGGGTATTTGTGAGAAGCATGAAGCTTGGAATATGCGAGGGGCGAATAACGGGGGTTTTTGAGGGTTTACGCCCTTGGGAAGCCACAGGAGAAGGGGGCGATGAAAGGGAGAAAACGCATATTCGCGTGCAGGACGGAGGAAGCTAGCTTTCAAGATGCCCGTCCGGGGTTCCGGACAGGTGCATTATACCAAATAGGGGCTGTAATGTACCGAGTCTAGGTTTTGCCCCAAACCTCTGCGCTCAAGGATACTTCGCTTGGTTGAAGCTTAGGACGCACCTTCGCCCCGCAACAAAGCACACTTCTATAGCGGCTATCGTTGGCGCAAGTAAAAGGGCGTGTACCTCTCCCGGCCCAGGATGGCCGCCTTGAGGCGGTGGGCCTGGACCTCTATGAGCTCTTGGTAAGGCTTGCGGAAGCCCAGGGGGTGGGTGGACTCCTGGAGGAAGCGCTCCTCCAAGAGGCCAAGAAGGGTCCTCTTGCCCTCCTCGTTCAGGTACACGCCCCCCGCCCGGGCCTCGGCATGGTCTGGGGTTAGCCTGCCCCGGCGGAAGGCGGAAAGCACCAGCCCGTCCACCACCGGCACCCGGAACTCCTCCATGAGGTCCAGGGCTAGGGAGGGGTTGCAGCGCCCATACCGCCACCCGGCGCACCTGCCGGGCGGGAAAGCTGGCCAAGGTCTCCCCTTCCGCCTCCAGGAGAAGCCTCCCCTGCCTTAGGCGCAGGGTGGCCCCTTGGCGGGTGAGGTGAAGGTTCATCAGAACTTGGGCCAGGGGGGAAGGGGCCTGAGCCGTTCGTCCAAGCCCTGGATAAAGGTCCGCAGGCGCTCGTAGTCTTCCCGCTCCACGGGCCTGGTGCCGTGGGCCAGGATGCTCTCGTGCCTGCGGGCCAGGAGGGCCTGCAAGCGGTTCTTCTCCCCAAAAAGGCGCTGGGCCAGGGTGCCCTTCTGTCCAAAGGCTAGGTCCAGGTCAAAGGCCGCCTCCAGAAGGTCCATGAGGCCCCGGGGCTTCAGGATGCGCTCCCGCAGGGACTCGGGGAAGCCCTCGGGCCAGGTCCTGGGGTCCTTGAGCACGAAGCCCAGCCGCTCCCAGATGTCCGCCTCCACCACCAGCTCCAAGGCCCGGTAGAGCCGGGCCAAGGCATCGTCAAAGCGGCCCACCTCCGCCCGGCGCTCCGCGTTGGCCAAGAGGTCCTGGAGGAGGGGGAAGGTGGGCTTTTCCCCCGCCTCCACGATGGCCCTCAAGGGGGGCAAAAGGGCCTCGAGGCCCCGCAACACCCGCACCTTGGCCCCGTGTCCCCAGGCCTCGGCCACCCCCAGGGCCACAGGCAGGTGCCGCTCCAGAAGCTCCAGCGCCCGGGAATGCCGGAAGCGGTCCCACTCCATGAGCCCCTCCACCACCCCCACCATTCCCCGGTAAAAGCGCTCCTCCGAGGGGGAAAGGGGGCGCTTGAGGAGGCTTTCCAGCTCGGCCAGGGCCACACCCAGGTTCAGCCCGTTCCAGGCCCGGGTGAAGGCGGCCCACTCCCGCAGGCCCAGCCGGGCCGTGGGGTCCTCCAGGAGCCGGAGCCGCTCCGCCCCGGGGAGCACCCGGCCCGTTTCCGGGTCGCGGCGCTCCCCGCCCACGTAGCTGAAGACCACCCCCCGCCCGGTGAGGGCCAGGACCAGCCCCGCCGCCATGGGCTTGGTGCCCCCCGTGAGGTCGGCCACGATGGCGCTGGCCTCCCACTCCAGGGCCTTGCGTAAGGCCTTCACCGCCACCTGGTAGGCCTCGAGGAGGCTTTCGGCGTCCTCCAGGAGGAAGGTGTGGTGGCGGAAGGAAGCCCCGTAGTCCCGCACCAGCTCCGCGGCCACGGGGTGGCTCTCCTGGCTGGCCACGAAGATCACTCCCTCGGGGGCGTGGTGGGCCAGGCTCTCCTCCAAAGGCGCCCGGGTGGTGCCCACGGTGAGAATGAGAACCTTCATGCCCCCATTATTCGCCGCCCTGCGGGCCGCCGCGGGCTTCCCCCCAGGCGCTGGGGCCTAAGTGCCCCTCCATTATCCTTGCCCCATGCCAGCCC
>NZ_JAKEDU010000013.1 GCF_021462405.1 Thermus tengchongensis
CCGCCGGTGGAGCGGGCGTTGGCCCTAAGGCCCACCCCCGCATCGTTCACCAGTTTGGCCATCCCCGTGGCCACGGGGAAATACACCCCCGTGGTGGAGCCGGAACCGATGGTGATAAACTCTTGGGCAAGGCTAAAAGCACCGAACAGCGCTGCCGAGAGGATTAGTAAGAACTTGCGCATCCCTTACCTCCCTTCTGGCTTGGGCTGGACCACGCCTGCACTCCCTCCACCCCGGCGCACGGGCTCGGCCACAGCGGTAAGGCTGCCGTCAGGGTTGAACCCTATGAGGGTGGCGGCTCCAATTTCCCCAGTTACCGTCCAGCGGTGGCCTAACCCCTCGAGGGCCCTCGCCAAGGCTGAGGTCTCAAAGCCGCGCTCCACGGTGGTGGTAGCCAGGTTCCTCTGGCTTAGCCTGGGAGCGGCCACGGCTTCCTCCCAAGACATCTGGAAATCGATGACGTTGAGGAGGGTCTGGAGGACGGTGGTGATGATGGTGGCCCCTCCTGGTGAGCCGAGGGCCATGAAGGGCCTGCCGTCCTTGAAGACGAGGGTGGGGCTCATGCTGCTGCGTGGTCTCTTGAAAGCTTCTGGGGCGTTGGGGTGCGGTGCGGTGGGGTCGAAGTCCGTGAGCTCATTGTTGAGGAGGAAGCCGTACCCTGGAACCACCATCCCGTTGCCGCCTATGGACTCGATGGTGAAGGTATAGGCGACGATGTTGCCTTCCTTGTCCGCTACCGTCAAATGGGTGGTCGACTCCCCTTCCCAAGAAGCGTTGCGGGCTCGTGGCCGTAGCACCGGAGAGGGGTCCTCGAAGAAGCGGTAGGGATCTCCCGGCGCCACGGCACCTTCTGCGGCCCGTGGCCCGATCCGCTTGCGCTGTTCCTCTGCGTAGGCTTTCGAGAGCAGGCCGGGGATGGGCACGTCCGCGAACCCTATGTCCCCCATGTACGCGTTGCGGTCAGCAAAGGCTAGACGGGAGGCTTCGAGATAGAGATGGAGCGCCTGTTCTCGAGAAAGTGCCCCAAGGTTGAACCCTTCGAGTATATTCAGGGCCAGGGCGATGGTCAGACCCCCGCTGCTGGGGAGGCCCATGCCGTACACGGTGTAACCCCGGTACGAGCTCACCACAGGCGGGAGAATGCGCGCGTAGTAGTCCGCCAGGTCAGAAAGGGCCATCCGCCCAGGCCTCACGTTGGCCGTAACGCCCGGGGCAAGGGGCGGCCGATTGACCGTGTCCACAATGGCCTGGGCAATGGGCCCGCGGTAGAAGATGCGGCTGCCACCGATGGCGATGCTCCGGTAGGTTCGCGCCAGGTCAGGGTTCTTGAAGGTGGAACCCACCGCTGGCACCTGTCCGCCTGGTAGGAAAAGGGAGCGGGTAGAGGTGAAGTAGTTGAACCTTTCCTGATTGGCCCGGGTCTGCTGAGCAAAGGTTTCGCTGACGGGAAAACCCTGTTCGGCAATGCGGATGGCTGGAGCCAGCACCTGGGCAAAGCCCATGGTGCCGTAGCGTTTTAAAGCTTCTTCCCAACCCATGACTGTGCCCGGTACTCCCACAGAAAGGCCGCTCGTCACCCGCTCAGCGAAGGGGATGGGTTGGCCGTTGGCCTCCAGAAACACCCGGGGGTGGAAGGAGGCCGGGGCGGTTTCCCGATGGTCAATGGTGACAACCCTTCGTTCCTTGGCCAGGTAAATCACCATGAAGCCGCCGCCGCCGATGCCGGCGGAGTAAGGATCGGTGACCCCAAGCACCGCCGCAGCGGCTACTGCCGCGTCTACGGCGTTCCCGCCCTGCGACAGGATCTGTAGAGCAGCTTGGGTGGCCAAAGGGTTCACGGTGGCCGCCGCTCCGCCAAATCCCGTGGATATATGCCCTTGCGCTTTAACCGCTGCGGTTACCCCGAGGAGGATAAAGAGTAAAGCTGAAAGGCGCATAGCATAAATATGCATAAGGTGGCCGAGGTGAACCGTAGGGTTCATAACAGTTTCATGCGGTTCCCCTCCTGAGCCGGTAGGGGATCGTTTCCTTATGCAGAGTTACAGAACCAGCACTAAATCCCCCGTCGTGGCGCAAGCCACGACGGGGGCCCCAAAGAGGCCATGAGCACGCCACTATGGCTTTGGCCGGTGGGGCAACCTTTGCGTGCGGGTATTTAGCTCCTTCACCGTGGCCTGCTTGCCGTCTTGCACCGCCACCTGCCATAGCCGCACCACCTTGGCGTTGAGGTCGGCGGTCACCGCGTAGAGGTTCGCCTTGCCCGCCAAGTAGCGGGCCACCTCGGGGTCCTCCTGGGCCGCCTTGGCCACGAAGCCCGGGTCCAGACCCGGAGGTGGAAGAAGATGGCCCCGCCGTAGTTCCCCTGGCCCAGGGACTTGAGGGCGTTTTTGGTGAGGGCGTAGTTGACCTCTGGGGTGGCCTGGCCGCCGAAGATGAGGGCCACGGCTTCCTCCTTGGGGGCAAGCGGCCCCACCTCCTCCGGGGTGGGGAAGGCGGTTACTTGGAGGTGGCGGGTGCCCTCGAGGTCCAGGCACCCGGCCCCGATGCCCCCCACAAGGGCGGCGCAGATGGAGGTGGTGTTGGTGAGGGCGTGAACGCTCCCAAAGCCCAAGGGCCCCGCCATCATCTGGCCGAAAAATTTGAGCGGGCTTGCAGAGCCGGCCTTACGGGCTTGACATATTGCGACTGCATTTTCATTATTAAATGTCGGGGGTGAGTCCATGACGAGAAAAGTGGTTCTGGCGGCCTTTGGCTGGTTGGCGTCCCTGGCCTTGGCCCACGCGGCGGTGCCCGAGAGGCCCGAGGCCTTCCAGGCCGAGGCCCGGCTCTTCGTTCTGGACAACCGCCTGGAGGCCAGCCGGGTGGTGGCGGTGGACCTGCCCGCAGGGAAGCCCGTGGCGGAGGTTTCCGTGCCACCTCGGGGGATGAGCCTCGTGGCCACCCCCTCGGGGCGGTACCTCCTGGTGTCCCGGGGGCGGGACACGGACCGGCAGTGGCTCACGGTGATCTGGACCGGGAAGGAGGAGGGGCGCTGGAGCCGGCCCGTGGTGGCCAAGAGCTTCCTCTTGGGCCGGGGGTGGAACATCGGCCACGGGGCGGAGGCCTACACCTTAGGGGATAGGCTCCTGGCCTTCGCCGAGCGGGACGCAGTGGCGTTCCACTTCCCCGAGGAGAGCCTGGCCCCCGAGGCCGCCTTCCAAGCGGAGCGGATCCGGCTTCCCAACCCCGACCACTACCACGTGGTGGAGGCCCCCGAGGGCGTCTACCTCACCCTCCTGGCCCGGGGGCAGGTGATGCTCATGGACCGGGGCCTGAGGGAGGCCAAGGCCAGCTTTCCCTGCCCCGTCCAGCATGGGGAGACCTTCCACGAGGCGACGGGGCGGAGCTTTTTCGCCTGCGCCCGGGACGTGCTGGCGGTGGAGGGAGGGAGGGAGCTCAAGCGGCTTCCCTACCCGGTAGGGGAGCGGATCGGGGCCTTTCTGAAAGGGGAAGGGGCCTTCTTCGGCTACTCCGACGGCGTACAGCACCTCCAGCGCCTGGACCCCGTGGCCCTCATCCTCACCCCCATCCCCTTGGGTGGGGTTTTCATCCGGGGGAAGAGCGACGGGAAGCGGCTCTACGTCCTCCTCACCGACGGCCGCCTGCAGGTGCGGGAGGCGAGGGAGGGGAGGCTTTTAAGGGAGGTCCGGGTTTCCCGGCCCTTCCCGGAGATGGACGAGGACACCGGCGGGGCCATCTACCCCGACCTGGCCCCCTGGCCGGAGCGGGGCCTGGTCTACGCCAGCCTGCCCCACCTGGGGCTGGTGGCCGAGGTGGACGTGGAAAGGGGACGGGTGGTGCGCTACCTCAGGGTGGGGGGTAGCCCCACGCGGCTGGTCCTGGTGCGGCCATGAACCCCATGCCCGTGGTGATGTACCTCATGGGCCTCGAGGCGGCCCATGAGCTCCTCGAGCCCCTGGGGTTCCGCAAGGTTCCCCACCCCCAGGGGGTGGGCTCCAGCCTCTACCTGGGGGAGGAGGCAGTCTTGCACTCCACGGGCCTCTGGTACCGGGGGGTGCTCTACCACCGCCCTAAGGAGCGCTTCTACCGCGCCCCCCTGCCCCCCTACCCCCCGGAGGTCCACCCCGAGGCCGAACCCCTGCCCTTTCCCGAGGGCCTGGCCCATTTCCGCCCCTTTCTCCTGGTCTATGAGGAGGAGGTGCGCCGCCTACGGGGCGAGGGGCGGGGGCGCCACCTAAAAAGGCTTCCCCCTGGGGCGAGAAGGCACGTGAGGGACTGGAAGGCCTTCTTTGGGGGTGAGGGTGAGGAAGCTTAACCACCCGCACGCGGAGGCTACCCCATTTGCCAAAGCCAAAGCGGCTTTCTTATCGCCTCTTTGGGGCCCCCCTCGTGGCGCAAGCCACGACGGGGTACGTAAGCCCTTGTGGGTTGGTGAGGATGCGTTGGCTTAGCTTGGTCCTCTTGGGCCTCTCCTGGGCGGCAGCCCAGGTGCAGGTGGCGGCCACCACCCCGGTCCTCGCGGACCTGGTGCGGGAGGTGGGGGGAGGGAGGGTGCGGGTGGAGAGCGTGGTCCCCCTGGGGGCGGACCCCCACGCCTTTGACCTCCGCCCCTCCACTGCCCTCCAGGTTTCCCGGGCCCGGCTCCTCTTCGCCAACGGGCTGGGCCTGGAGCCCTACCTGCCCCGCCTCCGGGCCCTTCTGCCCCAAGGGGCCAGGGTGGTGGAGCTTGCGCCTAGGATGCCTGCGCCCATCTGCGGTCTCCTGGGCCTCAAGGAGCGGGGGATCCACCTCCACGGGGACTGCGACCCCCACATGTGGCTGGACCCCCGCTACGGGGTGGGCTATGCGGAGGCCATCGCCGAGGAGCTGGCCCGGCTGGACCCCGGGGGGCGGGAGGTTTACCAGAGGAACCTGGAGCGCTTTCGGCAGAGGGTGCTGGAGGAGGACCGGCGCCTCGAGGCCTGCCTGGCCGGCAGGCAGCCCCGGGTGGTGGTCCAGCACCTCTCCCTCCTGTACCTGGCCCGGCGCTACGGGCTGGAGGTGGTGGGGGCCCTTAGGGACCACCACGGGGCCGACCTGGGGGTGAGGGGCCGGGTGGCCCTCCTCAAGGAGGCGGAGCTTAAGGGGGTGGACCTGGTGGTGGCCGAGCCCCAGCTGGACCCGGCCCCCATGCGCCGCCTGGCGGAGGAGTTGGGGGCCAGGCTGATCGTCCTCTACACCGACGCCCTGGACCGGCGGGTGCCCACCTACCTGGACCTCCTCCGCTGGAACCGGGAAAGGCTTTGCGAGGCTTCGGCCAACTAGCCCAGATCGGGACCGGCAAGGTCCCGTGGGAAGGGAGGATAAGGATGCGGAAAACCCTTTGGCTAGGTACCTTGGCGCTTGCGGTTTTGGGATGGGCCCTGGCTCAGGGCCACGGGGACCACGGGCATAACCACGGCCACCACCATGGCCATGGCCACCACCATGGCCACGGCCACCACGGGGAGCGGCTTTTCCACCGCCTGGCCGTGGCCGATGCCCGGGAGGCTTTGGTGCGGGTCCTGGATGAGGACGGTAAGGAGCTGGGCCGTTTCACCGTGCCCTCCCCAGCCCGCCTCTACCCCCTCCCCGGGGGGCAGTACGTCCTGGCGGTCCACCGGGAGGCCAATGCGGTGAGCTTCCTCTGGGGGGGTCTCCGGCTGGAGGACCACGGGGATCACAAGGACCTGAAGCCGGAAAACCCCTACGTGGCCGCCACCCTGCGCACAGGGCCCAAGCCCACCCACGTGTTCGTAGGTGGGGAGCGGTTGGCGGTCTTCCACGACGGGGATGGGACCGTGGCCCTCTTTGACCTAAAGCGCCTTGGGCTGGACTTCAGCCCGCGCCTCATCGCCACCGGGGGAGCAGACCACGGGGCCCCCGCCCTCCTGGGGGAGGCCCTCCTGGTGGGTAGCCTGGAGCGGGGCCAGGTGGAGGTCTACACCCTGGGGGGCACCCGGGTGACGGCCTTGCCTCAGGCCTGCCCCCGCCTGCACGGGGAGGCGGTCCTGGGCGGGGTGGCGGCCTTCGGTTGCGCCGATGGGGTGCTCCTGGTGGAGCGCCGGGGCCAGGGCTTCGCCGGGCGCAAGGTGCCCAACCCCCCCGGCACCCCCGAGGGGGTGAGGGTGGGCACCCTCACCTCCCACCCCCGCTACCCCTTCTTCGTGGGGAACTTCGGCCAGGGCCTGGCCCTCATCGACCCCAAGGAGGGGCGCCTCGAGGCCCTCTCCTTGCCGGCCCGTCCCGTGGCCTTCGGCTTTGACCCCGAGGGGGAGGCCCTCTACGTCCTCACCGAGGACGGCCGCTTCCACAAGCTGGATCCCGTAGGCAGGCGGGTGGTGGGGAGCCTCGAGGCCGTCTCCCCCCGGGCCCAAGGGGCCCCTGCCCCGGGGATGGCCCTGGGCCACGGGGTGGCCTACCTCACCGACCCCGCGCGGGGCCAGGTGGTGCGGGTGGACCTGGAGGGGTGGCAGGTGGCGGCCAGGTGGGAGGTGGGCGGGGCGCCCTCCGCCATTGCCCTCTTTGAGGTGGAGGGGGTGGAGCACTGAGGCTCTGGCCCCCCCTGTGGGCTGGGGGCGGCGCGGGCCGCCCCTTGGTCCTTTAGGGAGCTCGGTAGCCTGCTGCCCTTTGCGAAGGAAAAATGTCCCAATGACCTGGCCCACAATACTTCCTGGGGGTAAACCCCAGGAAGGAGGAATGCGGTGTATCCGGTTTGGGAAGGCCTCATCTTCCATTCTGCCTTCATCGTGGCCCTGGTGGCCGTGGCCCACGTGCTCTTCTCCCACGTGACCGTGGCTGCCACCTGGTTCAACTGGTGGGTGGAGCGGAAGGCCCTGGCTGAAGGCAAGCCCTACCTCTACGACTACCTGAAGGCCTCCGCCCTAAGGCTACTCATGTTCGCCTACACCCTGGGGGCCATGTTCGGGGTGGGCATCTGGTTCTCCGTGACCGCCAGCAACCCCCGGGGCATCTCCACCCTCATCCACGACTTCGTCTTCTACTGGGCGGCGGAGTGGTTCTGGTTCATCATCGACGTCTTCGGCATCGCGGTCTACTACTACACCTTCGGCCGGGTGAACCCCAAAACCCATGCCCGCATCGGCCTCATCCTGGCCTTGGCGGCCACGGGCACCCTGGCTATCATCGTGGGCATCTTAGGCTTCAAGCTCACCCCTGGCCATTGGCTGCAGACGGGCCTTAGCCTGGATGGCTTCTACAACCCCACCTTCTGGCCCATGCTCTTCGCCCGCTTTGCCCTCATGTTCGCCCTCACCGCCCTCTACGCCCTCCTGGTGGCGGCGGGGCTTCCCAAGGACCACCCTGCCCGGGCCGAGGTGGTGCCCCTGGCGGGGAGGGTGGGCCTCGTGGGCCTGACGGTGGGGGTGGCCTTGGTGCTCCTTTGGTATGTGCCCAGCCTGCCCGAGCACGCCCGCGTCCTCCTGGGTGTGCCCCAGGTGGTTCAGAAGGTCTTCTACGTGAAGATGGCGCTCGGCGTGGTGGCGACAGCCCTGGTGCTGGCCCTCGCCCTTCTCAAACCCAACCTCGCGGCCCGGGCAGGTGCGGCTTATTTGGCCCTCTTTCTGGCCTTTTTGGGCCTTTTCGGGGCGGAGCGGACCCGGGAGGCCATCCGCAAGCCCGATGTGGTCCTGGGCTACATGGCCTCCAACCAGATCATCCGGGTGGACTTCGCCCCCAGGGGCGTTAAGGCCGAAGAGGGGCGTTTGAACCAGGAAGGAATTCTCAAACACCTGCCCTTCGCCGTGGCCCCAGGGGCCAAGGCGGCAGGGCCTGCGGGAGGCCTGGACCCGGTGGAGGCTGGACGGGCTCTTGTGACCCTGCAGTGCTCCAGCTGCCACACGGTGAGCAAGAACACCGCCCTCTTGGGGGGCATGCGCAACCTGGCGGCCATGTTCCACCGCCGGGGCATGACCAAGGCCCCGCAGATCCGGGCTTACCTGGAGGCCATCGGCGGCTTTCCCTACATGCACCCCGTGGTGGGCACCCCTGAGGAGCGGGATTACATGGCCCAGTACTTGGAACGCCTGGTTAAGGAGTTCTTCCCCCAGGCGAGCGCAGGGAGGTGATGGAGGATGACCCCGGAAGCCCTTCTCGCCATGCGGGACCCCTTGGGGGCCCCGGTTCATCCCCTGATTGCCCAAATCCTCCTGGTGGTCACGTACGTCCTGCACATCTTCTTTGTGACCACCGCCATCGGTAGCCTTCTGGTGGGGCTTTACGGCCTGGGCCGAAGGGAGGAGAACTGGCAACGCCTGGCTAAGGTGGCCATAAGGCTTTCCGTCCAGGCCACGGGGCTTGGGATCACCATGGGCATCGCTCCCCTTCTCTTCGTCCAGGTGATCTACGACCCCGCCTGGTATACGGCCACCACCCTGATGGGCCTTTGGACCACCCTCTTCATCCCCGTGGTGGCCTTGGGCTACCTCTTCCTGTACATCCTCTACCTCCGGGGCAACCTGGCAGGGGTAGGCTACGTGGCCCTGGCCCTCCTCCTCCTGGCGGGGTTCACCATGCACAGCCTGGCCAATGCGGGCCTCTACCCCTCCCGCTGGGTGGAGTGGTACGCCCCAGGTGGGGTGCCGGACACCACAGGCGTGCGCTTCTACGGCTACGACCTCCCCCGCTTCGCCGCTCTCCTCTTCGGCCAGGCGGCCCTGTCCTTGGGGGTGATGCTCCTCCTCTTCGCCTGGTACTTCCGCCGCCGGGAGGACGTGCCCCAGGACTTCTTGGCCTTCACCCAGGGGCAGGCCCAAGGGGCCCTGCGCCTTGGCGCCCTCCTCCTTGGGGCCTTTGGGCTTGCGTGGGCCTTCACCCAGGGACGGGAGCTGGGCCTGTCCCTTCCCGTGGCCCTGGTGGCCTTGGTGGTGGCGGGCCTCTTCTACCTGCACGCTCCTCGGGCCAAGGCCGAGGGGGCCTTGGGCACCTTGGGCCTCTACTTGGGAGCCCTCCTCCTGGTGGGCATACTGCGGGAGGGAATGCGGGTGGCGGCCTTAGGGCGGATGGGCTACTCCCCCCTGGCCTACCCCTTCGTCTGGGACTGGGGCTCCCTCCTCTTCTTCGTGGCCACAGGCTTGGCGGCGGTTCCGGTGACCGTGTACCTGGCCCAGGTGCTCTACGCCTCCGGGAGGAGCAAGGAAGGCGGTGACCCCTCCTCCGGCGTGGAGCGGTTCGGGGACCTGGGGGTAAGGCTTTTGGTGGGGTGGTTCATCTTCTACCTCGGCCTGGGCCTCTTTGTGGTGGTGCGCAACCTGGGCGCCTAAGTACCCCGTTGGGGCTTGCGCCCTGGCGGAGGCCTCAAAAGGCTTTGGAGCGGTCTTCGAACCTGGGCCCATAGGGGCAAGGGGGGCGGTGTTTCCGCCCCCCTTGCCTTTTCCCCTCACCGCAAGGCCTGGGCGAAGGCTTCCCCCACCTTGCGCACCAGCTCGGGGTAGGTCTTGGCCACCTCGCCCAAGACGTCCGCCAGGATGGCCTCGAGGCCCAAATTTTGGGCCAAGGGCAAGGCCTGGCCTTTAGCGGCTAGGGGCGCCAGGGCGTGGCGAATACCCTTTTCCTGAGCCACCTTCTTGGCCTCTGCCGCCGCCTTGGCCGTGGCCTCTGGAGCCTCCGGGTTGGGCACGATGGTGTAGAGGATGGGCACCCCATAGCGGGCGGTGAAGTAGCGGAAGGGGTTGCGCAGGGTGATCACCCCAGGCCGCTTCCGTTCCGCCAGAAGACCGCGCATCTCCTGGTCCAGCCGCTCCAGCTCCGCCCGCAACCGCCCGGCCCGGGTCCGGTACAGGGCTGCTTCCTGGGGGTCCGCCTGGGCCAGGGCCTCCGCCAGGGCGGAAAGGGCCCCTGCGACCCGCAGGGGGTCCAGCCAGACGTGGGGGTCAGGGCCGGTGGGGGTGGTGAGGAGGGGCTCCCCCGTGTGCTCGGCCACGGAGAAGACGGGGGTGCCCAGGGCGTTGGGCCGCACCACCTTGTCCACCACCCAGCCGTCCAGGCCCGCCCCATTGGCCACCACCAAGCGGGCCCCCGCCACCTGGCGCACCTGGGCGGGGGTGGGCTCATAGACGTGGGGGTTGGCGGAGGGGGGTACCAGGACCGCCACCTCCAGGCGCTCGCCCACCGGCTCCCGCAGGAGGAGGCCGTAGGGCCGGATGGTGGCCACCACCGGCTTCTGGGCCAAAGCCGCCATCAGGGTGATACCCTTTTTTGTAGTATCCTTCTTCCATGCCCCAGGTAGCCCGTCACCTGACCCTGAGGGAACTGGAGCGGAGGTACAAGAAGGCCAAGGACCCGGTGGAAAAGACCCGCTTCCAAGCCGTCTACCACGCGGCCAAGGGCCTCTCCGCCAAGGAGATCGCCCGCATCACCCTGCAGACTCCCCGTTGGGTACATGCCACCGTGCGCCGGTACAACCTCCTGGGCCCCGAGGCCCTGCGGGATGGGCGGCACTCCAACCCCGGAGCCCGGCCCAAGCTCACCCCGGAGGAGACCCTAAAGGTGCTGCAGGCCCTGGAGGGTTCCCCTCCCGACGGGGGCTTGTGGACGGGGCCCAAGCTGCAGCGGTGGGTGGCGGAGCATCTGGGGAAGCGGCTTTCCCTCAATCCCATCTACCGCCTACTCCACGAGGCGGGGTTTGCCCTGAGGGTGCCGCGCCCGGTGCACCGGAAGGCGGAGAGGGAGGCGCAGGAGGCGTTCAAAAAAAACTCCGCCAAGAGGTGGCGGCGGCCCGGGCAGCGGGGCGAAGGGTGAGGGTGTTTGCCTACGACGAGCACCGGATGGGGCTGAAGCCGGTGTACCGGCGGGTGTGGGCCCGGCGGGGGGAGAGGCCCAAGGCGGTGGTGGCGCACCGGTACCGGTGGTTCTACCTGTGCACCTTCGTGGAGCCGGAGACGGGGGAGAGCCTGAGCCTTCTGGTGGATGGGATAGACACCGAGGTGATGAGCTGGGCCTTGCGGGAGTTTCGCGGGTGGCTTGGGGAGGAGGAGGGGGAGGTGTGGGTGGTTTTGGACCGGGCGGGGTGGCACGTGTCCCCGAGGGTGGCGGTGCCGGAGGGGGTTCGGCTGGTGTTTTTGCCTCCCTACTCCCCGGAGCTGCAGCCGGTGGAGCGGGTGTGGCCTTTGGTGAACGAGGCGGTGGCGAACCGGTACTTTGCGGACTTGGGGGCCTTGATGGAGGCGGTGGAGGGGCGGTGGTTGGTGCTGCAGGGGGACCGGGAGCTCCTCAGGAGGCACACCCTCTTCCACTGGTGGCCCGGGGCGAAGGGTTCTGCGTAAAAGGGTATGAAAAGGGCAAAGGCTAACGTTCTCCGCATCCTCACCTCCTGACCCCCCCATAGGGGGGAGGGGTATAAAGACGATACCAACTTATCATTATCAGATCAAGGGGGCCCTTGACAGATTCGTGCAAGTTCGCTTATATTCGCTCACAAGGCCATGCCTCTCGCCAGCCTACGCCGGCAGACCCTTCTGGACCTCCTTCGGTCCCAGGGGGGGATGAGCACCAAGGAGCTGGCCCGTCGCCTGGGGGTCTCCGAGGCCACGGTGCGCCGGGACCTGGCGGCCCTGGCCCGGCAGGGGCTCCTCCTGCGGGAGCACGGGGGGGCTCTCCTCCCGGAGGCGGAGCCCCCCTATGCCCTGAAGCTGGAGCAGCACCGCCCGGTGAAGGAGGCCATCGCGCGGAGGGCGCGGGAGCTGGTGCCCGACGGGGCCACGGTGATCCTGGACTCGGGCACCACCGCCTTGGCCCTGGCCCGGCTCCTGGCGGGCAGGCCCCTCCGGGCCGTGACCCTGGACCTGCCCATCGCCCAGGCCCTGGCCCAGGGGGAGACGGAGGTCCTCCTCCCCGGGGGAAGGGTGCGGAACGGGTTCTACAGCCTGGTGGGCTCCTGGACGGAGGAGCTTCTCAGCCAGGTGCGGGCGGACCTCTTCTTCCTGGGCGCTGACGCCTTCGGCCCCGAGGGGGTCACCAACCACACCTTTGAGGAGGCGGCGGTGAAGCGGAAGGCTATGGCGGTGAGCGCCAGGACCGTGCTCCTGGCGGACCGGAGCAAGTGGGGCAAGAGGGCTCCGGCCTTCGTGGCTCCCCTCGAGGCCCTGAGCCTGGTGATCACGGACCTCGAGGACCCCGCCCTGAAGGCCCGGGTGCCGGTGGAGGTGGTGCGTGGAACGCTTTGAAGCCCTTTTCGGTCTCAAGCCGGTTATCGCCATGGTGCACCTTCGGGCCCTCCCGGGAACCCCGCTGTACGACGGGGACCTGGAGGGGATCGTGGAGGCGGCCCGGCAGGACCTCCTGGCCCTGCAGGAGGCCGGGGTGGACGCGGTGATGTTCGGCAACGAGAACGACCGCCCCTATGAGCTCCAGGTGGACCCGGCCAGCACCGCCACCATGGCCTACGTCATCGGCCGCTTGAAGGGGGAGATCCGTGTACCCTTCGGCGTGGACGTGCTGTGGGATCCCATGGCCACCATGGCCCTAGCCGCGGCCACGGGGGCCCAGTTTGCCCGGGAGATCTTCACCGGCCTCTACGGCTCGGACATGGGCCTTTGGCAAGGGAGGGCGGCGGAGGCCCTGCGCTACCGCAGAAGGCTCGGCCGGGGGGATCTCTTCCTCCTTTACAACGTGTCCGCGGAGTTCGCCTCCCCCCTGGACTCCCGCTCCCTGGTGGAAAGGGCCAGGAGCGCGGTGTTTTCCAGCCTGGCGGACGCCGTCTTGGTCTCCGGCCCCATGACCGGGGAGGGGGTAGACCTGGACCACCTGCGGGCGGTGAAGGCGGCCCTGCCCCAGGTGCCCGTGCTGGCCAACACCGGCGTGCGCCACGAAACCGTGGAGGAGATCCTCCAGGTGGCGGACGGGGTCATCGTGGGCACCGCCCTCAAGCGGGAGGGGATCACCTGGAACCCCGTGGACCCGGAGCGGGCCCGGGCCTTCATGGCCAGGGTGCGGCGGACAAGGGGGCGCTGATGGTCCTGGGCGTTGACGTGGGCACCACCTCGGTGAAGGCCGTCCTCCTGGGGGAAGGGGGAGAGGTGTTGGCGGAGGCCGAGCACCCCCACCCCCTCCACTCCCCCCATCCCGGCTTCGCCGAGGAGGATCCCGAGGACTGGTGGCGGGGTCTGAAGGCGGTGGTCCTTAGGGTGCTCCAGGGCCGGGATCCGAGGGGCCTGAGGGCCTTGGGGATCTCGGGCATGGTGCCCGCCCTCATCCTCCACGACGCCCAGGGGCGTCCCCTTAGGCCTTCCCTCCAGCAGAACGACGCCCGGGCGGTGGCGGAGATCCGCGAGCTTAAGGAGCGCTTCGGGGACGAATGGCTCTTCGCCCGCACCGGGGCCACCTGGAACCAGCAGGTCCTGGCCCCCAAGCTCCTCTGGCTACGGCGCCGCGAGCCGGAGGTGTGGGCGGAGGCCCGCTGGGTGTCGGGCTCCTACGAGCACCTGGCCTTCCGCCTCACGGGGGCCCGGTACCAGGAGGCCAACTGGGCCCTGGAGTCGGGGCTTTGGGACCCGGGGTCAGGAGTCTGGCTCCAGGAGGTCCTGGACTACGTGGGCTTGGAGGCCTCCCGGCTGGGGCCGGTGCGCCGGCCCTGGGAGGTGGTGGGGGAGGTGGCCTCGAGGGCGGCCGAGGAGGTGGGCCTTCCCCCTGGCCTTCCCGTCATCGCGGGAAGCGCCGACCACATCGCCGCGGCCCTGGCCTCGGGGCTCAGGGAGGAGGGGGAGGCGGTGGTCAAGCTGGGAGGGGCGGGGGACTTCCTCTACGCGGTGGACCGCTTCGCCCCCGTGCCGGAGCTCTTCATCGACTTCCACGACATCCCCGGCCTCTTCGTCATCAACGGGTGCATGGCCACCACAGGGAGCCTCCTGCGCTGGTTCCGGGACGCCTTCCGGCCCGGGGTGGGGTTTGCCCAGCTGGACGAGGAGGCGGAGGCCGTGGCCCCGGGGGCCCAGGGCCTGGTGGTCCTCCCCTACTTCCTGGGGGAGAAGACCCCCATCCACGACCCCGAGGCCCGGGGAACGGTGGTGGGCCTCACCCTCACCCACACCCCCGCCCACCTCTGGCGGGCCCTTTTGGAGGCGGTGGCCTACGCCTTCCGGCACCACGTGGAGGTCCTCGAGGCCAGGGGCCACCGGGTGGGGCGCCTCTTCGTCATGGACGGGGGGGCCAGGAGCCGGCTTTGGCGGCGGATCCTGGCCAGCGTGCTGGAAAGGCCCTTGGAGAGGCTGGCCGAGGCCAGCCTCGGCAGCGCCTTCGGCACCGCCTTTCTGGCGGGGGTGGCCGCAGGGCTTTGGGGGTATGGGGATCTGGAGCGCAAGGTGGAGGAGGTGACGGAGCCCGTGGAGGCCTGGATCCCCACCTACCGGGAGCTTTACGGGGTCTACCGGGATCTCTACGGGCGCCTAAAGGACCTCTACCCTCGCTTGGGAGGTAGCCATGCCTAACGCCTTGGTGACAGGAGCGGGAACCGGGATCGGGGAGGCCATCGCCCGGCGCCTGGCCCGGGACGGGTATAAGGTCTGGGTCACGGACCGGGATGCCGAGGCCGCCCGGAAGGTGGCGGAGAGCCTAGGGATGCCCCACCTGCGGGTGGACGTGACCCGTCGGGAGGACCTGGAGGCCGCCCGGGAGCGGGTCTACGCCGAAGATGGCCGCCTGGACGTCCTGGTGGCCAACGCCGGGGTCTCCACCATGAACCGCTTTCTGGACCTGACGGAGGAGGAGTGGGACTTCAACTTTGCCGTGAACGCCAAGGGCACCTTCCTCACCCTGCAGACCTTCGCCCGGGGCATGGTGCACCAGCCCCTCATGCCGGGGAGGGAGCTCAGGGGGAAGATGGTGGCCATCGCCTCCATGGCCGCCCGGCAGGCGGCCCCCCTCCTGGCCCACTACAGCGCCAGCAAGTTCGCCGTCTTGGGCCTGGTGCAGGCGGCGGCCAAGGAGCTTGCTCCCTTCCGGGTCACGGTGAACGCCGTCAACCCGGGGTTCGTGCGCACCTCCATGCAGGAAAGGGAGGTTCTTTGGGAAAGCCGCCTGCGGGGCCTCTCCCCGGAGGAGGTGGTCCAGGACTACATCCGCCAGACCCCCCTGGGCCGGCTGGAAACCCCCGAGGACGTGGCCAAGGCGGTGGCCTTCCTGGCGGGGCCGGATTCCGACTTCCTCACCGGGGAGGCCTTGGAGGTGAATGGCGGTGCCTGGATCTTCTAGGGCCCTGAGACACCTGGCCCACGGGCTCCTTTGGGCCTTCAGCCTGGCCTTTCTCCTCCCCCTCCTCTGGACCCTAAGGAGCGCCCTCCTGCCCGAGGGCCAGGCCTACGCCCTGCCCCCCGTCTGGGGCCCTTGGACCCTGGAGAACTTCGCCCAGGCCCTGGGGGGGCCCATCGGCAAGGCCCTTAGGAACAGCCTCCTGGTGGCCTCCCTGGTGGTCCTCCTCGGGCTTCCCTTGGCGGCGGGCCTGGCCTACGCCCTGGCCCGGTACCGGCTCGGGGGAGAGGGCCTCCGCTTCGCCGTGCTGGCCACCCAGATGCTCCCCCCCATCGTCCTGGCCCTGCCCCTCTTCGCCCTCTTCCGCCTCCTAGGACTGGCCGGCACCCTCCAGGGCCTGGTCCTGGCCTACCTGGCCTTTGCCCTGCCCTTCATGGCCTGGCTCCTCTTGGGCTTCTTCCAGGGGCTTCCCCGGGAGCTGGAGGAGGCCGCCTACGTGGACGGGGCAAGCCCCTTCGGGGTCTTTTTCCGCATCGTCCTGCCCCTTTCCGCCCCGGGGCTCTTCGCCGCCGGGGTCTTGGGCTTCCTCCTCTCCTGGAATGAGTTCCTTTTCGCCCTGCTCCTCTCGGGGCGGGACACCCAGACCATTCCCGTGGTCCTCTCCGCCCTCATCACGCAACGGGGGGTGCTCTTCGCCCAGGTGGCGGCGGGGGTGGTGCTCTCCGTGCTCCCCGTGGCCCTCCTCGCCCGCCTGGTGGACCGCTACCTGGTGGAGGGCCTCACCCTGGGGGCGGTGAAGTGAAGGAGGTGGTGGCATGAAACGGCTGTTGGCGGTTTTGGCGTTGGCCCTGGGCCTTGCCCTGGCCCAGGGGGTGGTGCTGAGGGCCCTCATGGAGGACGTGCCCGAGACCAGGATCATCGAGGCCCTCCTCCCGGAGTTTGAACGGGCCACGGGGATCCGGGTGGAGTTTGAGGTGGTCCAGTACTCCGCCATGCACGACAAGCTGGTGGCCCAGCTCACCGCTCCCGAGAGCGCCTACGATTTCCTCCAGGTGGATTTCCTCTGGGCGGGGGAGTTTCCTGCTGCCGGGTGGCTCGAGCCCCTGGAGCCTTTCGTGAAGGCCAGTGGCTTTGACCTTTCCGCCTACTTCCCCTCCATGCTGGACCTGGTGGGCTACTACCGGGGCACCCTCTACATGATCCCCATGTACAACTACGCCATGGGGCTCATCTACCGCAAGGACCTCCTGGAGCGCAAGGACCTGAAGGAGGGCTTCCAGGCCCAGTTCCGGCGGCCTTTGGCCCTGCCCAAGAGCCTGCAGGAGTACGTGGACCTGTCCCTCTTCATGGCCAAGCGCGCCGGGGTGGCGGGGGCGGCCATGCAGGGGCAGCGGGGGGACCCCAACTTCATGGAGTTCTCCAACTACCTCTTCGCCACAGGAGGGGACTACGTGGACCGCAACTGGCGGGTGACCCTGAATAGCCCCCAAGGGGAAAGGGCGCTGACCCTGTACGTGCGCAATATCCGGGAAGGGGCGCAGCGGGGAGCGCTGAACGCCAACCTGGACGACACCTTCCGGGTGATGTGCCAAGGGGGGGCCTTCAGCATGATCACCTACTGGTGGATGCTCCCCCAGCTGGACGACCCCAAGCAGTGCCCCAAGGTGGCGGGCAAGGTGGCCCTGGCCCCCATGCCGGGCGGGGCCGGGGTCAACGGGGGCTGGGGCTGGGCTATCCCTAAGAACGGCCGCAACAAGGAGGCCGCCTGGCGGTTCATCTCCTGGGTGGAGTCCAAGGAGATTGTGAAGCGGCGGGCCCTGCAGGGCCATGCCCCCACCCGCAAGGACGTGTTCCAGGATCCGGAGGTTCTCAAGAAGTACCCCTACTACAAGGAGGTGGAGCGCATCCTGGCCGGGGCCAAGAAGGTGCCCATCTTCGCCTACACCGCGGAGATGGAGGACGTGGTGGGCCGGGAGGTGAGCCTGGCGGCCTCCGGGCGGAAGGGGGTGAAGCAGGCCCTGCAGGATGCCGCCAGGGGCCTCGAGGGCCTCCTCAGGAGGGCTGGGCTTCTGCGCTAGGGGGAAGGGGTGAGGGGAAGGCAAGCCGCCCAGCTGCTGGCCCTTCCGGGCCTCCTGGTCCTCCTTGGGGTGGTGGCCTTCCCCCTGCTTTACGCCTTCTTCCTCTCCCTCACCCGCTACAGCTTTCTCCGGCCCCAGTACACCTGGGCGGGGCTTGCCCGCTACCGGGAGGCCCTCGAGGATCCCTACTTCCTCCACGCCCTGGGCCTCACCGCCCTCTACGTGGCCCTCACCGTGGGCCTCACCTTGGCCCTGGGCCTCCTCCTGGCGGTCCTCCTCCACCAGGGCCTCCCCCTCCGGGGCTTCCACTACTTTGCCGTGAGCCTGCCCATGCTCATCGCCCCCGTGGGGGTGGGGCTCATCTGGAAGATGATCCTGCACCCCGAGCTGGGCATCCTGGCCTACCTCTTCGGCGGGGTGGACTTCTTCGGCGACCCCCGGTACGCCCTCCTCTCCCTGGCCCTGGTGGACGTGTGGCAGCAGACCTCCTTCGCCGCCTTGGTCCTCCTGGCGGGCCTGAGGAGCCTGCCCAAGGAGCCCCTCGAGGCCGCCCGCGTGGACGGGGCCACCCCCTGGCAAGCCTTTTGGTACGTCACCTTCCCCCTCCTCCGGCCCGTGCTCCTGGCCCTCCTGGTCCTCCAGACCCTGGCGGAGGTGCGCACCTACGACCTGGTCTACGTCCTCACCCGAGGGGGGCCTGGCTCGGCCACGGACCTGGTGAGCTACTACATCTACCGCAAGGCCTTCTTGGGCCTGGACCTCTCGGGGGCGGGCGCCATGGGCTACCTGCTCCTCCTCCTCACCCTGGCCCTGGTGGCCCTGTACTACCGCTTTCTGACACGGGGCTGACCTCAGCGTGGGAGGGTGATGGCGGTGGTGGAGCTACGGGAGGTGCACAAGCGCTACGGAAAGACCGCGGCCGTGGACGGGGTTTCCTTGGGCTTGCGGGAGGGGGAGTTCTTCACCCTCCTGGGCCCCTCGGGCTGCGGCAAGACCACCACCTTGCGCCTGGTGGCGGGCTTTGAGGCCCCGGACCGGGGGGAGGTGTGGATCGGCAAGGAGCGGGTGGACCGCCTCCCTCCGGAAAGGCGCCCCATCGGCATGGTCTTCCAGAACTACGCCCTTTTTCCCAACATGACCGTTTTCGGCAACGTGGCCTTTCCCCTGCGCCTGAAGCGCCTTCCCGAGGGGGAGGTGCGGCGGAAGGTGGGGGCGTTGCTGGAGATGGTGCACCTATCGGGCCTCGAGGACCGTTACCCCAAGGAGCTCTCCGGGGGCCAGCAGCAACGGGTGGCCCTGGCCCGGGCCCTGGCCCGGGAGCCCAAGGTCCTCCTCCTGGACGAGCCCCTTTCCGCTCTGGACGCCAAGATCCGCGAGGAGCTTAGGGGTGAGCTCAAGCGCCTGCAGCGGGAGGTGGGCCTCACCACCTTGTACGTGACCCACGACCAGGAGGAGGCCCTGGCCCTTTCCGACCGCATCGCGGTGATGCGGGAGGGAAAGGTGGAGCAGCTCGGCACCCCCAAGGAGGTGTACGAGGCCCCCGCCACCCCCTTCGTGGCCCGCTTTGTGGGCGCGGGGGTGCTGGTGGCGGGGGAGGTGCGGGAGGGCCGCTTCCACCGGGGCCGCTCCTGGCCGGTGCGGGTGGCGGGGGAGGGCAAAGGCTACCTCCTCCTGCGCCCCGAGCGCCTGCGGCTGGACCCGGAGGGCTTTTTGGAGGGGGAGGTGCGCCTTTCCACCTACCTGGGGAGCTTGGTGCGCCTGGAGGTGGAGGCGGAGGGCCTCCTCCTGAAGGTGGACCTGCCCCCGGGCCCGGCCCCGGGGGTGGGGGAGAGGGTGCGCCTTTCCCTGCCGGAGGAGGCCCCTTTCGTGAAGGAGGGCATATGAGGCTCGGCTTCCGTCCCCCGAAGGATCCCGAGGGCTTCCTGGCCTACGCCCGGGCCCTCCTGGGGCGGTACGCCTTCATCGAGGTCCCGGGCTCCGCCGCTCACGCGCTCTTCCAGGCGGCTCAGGAGGCGCGGGAGATGGGCTACGCCCTCACCTACCACGCCCGCTACCTGGACCTTTACCCGGGCTCGCCGGTGGAGGAGGTCCGCGAGGCCTCCCTCAAGCTCCTCCGCCAGGACCTGGAGCGGGCGGCCCGCATGGGGGCCCTCCTGGTGAACGCCCACGCGGGCAACCTCCCCTGGACGGACTACCCGCCCCCGGGGCTTTCCCCCGCCCACGAGGCCTTGCGGGAGCAGGAGGGGAGGCTGAGGCGGGAGTACCTGGAAAGGGCCCTGGAGGCCTTTGCCGGGCTCGCCCAGCTGGCCTCCGACCTGGGCCTCCGCCTCACCCTGGAAAACCTTCCAGCCCCCCAGGAGGTGCCGAGAACCCCGGAGGAGATGGCCCTCTTCCTGCAGGTGCCCCACCTGGAGTTCTGCCTGGACCTGGGCCATGCCCAGATGGCGGGGCAAGAGCCCCAGGCCTTCCTGGAGGCCCTAGGGGGGCGGCTGGTCCACCTGCACGCCCACCGCAACGACGGCCGCTATGACCTCCACCTGCCCCCTCGGCCGGAAAACCTGAAACCCTTTGCGGGAACCCCCTGCACCCTCCTGGTGGAGCTTCCCCCGAGGGGGGTGGAGGAGTACCTGGCGGTCCACCACGGCTTGGCCTCGGCGGGGCTCGTCCCCGAGGCAATGGGAGGTGACGTATGAGGCGGTATCAGGTGCTGGCAGGCGTGGCGGCGTTGGCGGCTGGCCTCCTCGGGCTCGGCTTGAGGGGCCTCGAGGCGGTGGCCCAGGCGGCCCTCCCCCCCGAGCTCAACAACGCCTACATCCGGGACCTGGCCCAGAAGGCCCGGGCGGAAGGCGGGGTCATCAACAGCTACGGGATGCCCAACGACTGGGCCAACTACGGGGGGATCTTCGGGGAGTTCCAGCGGCTTTTCGGCATCCGCCAGCAGGACATCGACATGGGGAGCGCGGTGGTGCTGGCGAGGATGCGGGAGGAGAAGGCGGGCAAGAACGACGTGGCCGACCTCAAGCCCGCCTTCGCCATGACCCTGGCGGAGGAGGGCCTGACCCTGCCCTACCGGGTCACCTCCTGGGCCGCCCTCCCCGAGGGGCAGAAGGGGGTGGGCAAGGACGGCTCCACCTGGTATGCCGGCTACAAGGGTACCCTGGGCTGGATCGTCAACACCCGCCTGGTGAAGAAGGTGCCCAGGACCTGGAAGGACCTGGAGAACCCCGAGTACAAAGGGCTCATCCAGTACCAGGACCCCCGGGCCACGGGCACCGGGGTGGCCACCATCATGAGCGCCGCCTACGCCCTCACCGGGGACCCCTACAACTACAAGGCCGGGGTGGACTTCTTCGCCCGGCTCCACCGGCTCGGGGTCATCGGGGCGGTGGAGCCCAAGGTGACCACCGCCAAGTTTGAGCGGGGCGAGGTGGGCATCCTCATCAACTACGACTACAACCTCCTGGCCTGGAAGGAGCGCTTCCCCTTCCCCACCGAGGTGGTGATCCCCGAGGACGGCTCCCTGGCCAACGGCGGCGGGATCGTGGCCGCCCGGAACGCCCCCCACCCCAACACCGCCCGGCTCTTCTTGGAGTTCGTCTTCTCCAAGTACGGCCAGGGCCTCTTCGCCCAAGCCTTCGTGACCCCCATCCGTCCCGACGTGGAGCTTCCCAAGGAGGTGGCCGCCAAGTTCCCGCCCAAGAGCGCCTACGCCAAGGTGCGGTTCGTGGACTACAAGCGGGAGGAGGCGGTCTCCGAGGCCCTGCAGAAGTACTACGGGGAGACCATCCGCTAGGGGGCCCTGGTGCGCAGCGAGCGCTTCCTGCTCCTTCCTGGCCTTCTCTTCCTCCTCCTCTTCTTCGCCTACCCGGTTTTCGCCATCCTGGAGCGGAGCCTCGCCGCCCCCGAGGGCCTGACCCTGGCCCGTTACCTGAAGGCCCTCACCGCCCCCGCCTACCTCGAGGCCTGGCGCAACTCCCTCCTCTTCGCCGCCCTTTCCACCCTGGCCGCCGCGGTGGGCGGGGTGTTCGTGGCCTACTGGACGAGCCGGCTTCCCCTAAGGCTCAAGGGCCTCCTCATGAGCCTTTACGCCGTGCCCGTCTCCCTTTCGGGGCTGGTGGTGGCCTTCGGGTTCATCGTCCTCCTGGGGCGGAACGGGGTGGTGAACCAGCTCCTTGCCCCCCTGGGCTTGCCCCGGTTTGACCTTTACTCTTGGACGGGCCTCTTCCTGGTGTTTCCCTTTTACAACATCCCCCTCTTTGCCCTAGCCCTGATGCCCCTCCTGGAGAGCGTGGGCAAGGGGCTTTTGGAGGCGGCCCGGGCCTCGGGGGCCACCCCCTTCCAGGCCTGGGTGCGGGTCCTCCTCCCCGCCCTCATGCCGGGGATTTTGGCGGGCTCCTCCATCGTCCTCGCGGGGATGATGGGGGCCTTCGGCACCGCCTTGGCCCTCACCGGCTTCGCCAAGAACCTCCTTGCCCTGCAGATCTACAGCCTGGTGGCGGAGAGCACCTTCGACCTGCCCCAGGCGGCGGCCTTGGCAGCGGTGCTCATGGGCACCACGGGGGTGGGCCTCTACCTCTTGGCCCTCTGGGAAAGGAGGTTTCGGCGGTGAGGGCCTTGGGCTGGCTCCTTTTCCTCCTCTTCCTCCTTTACCTTCTCCTCCCCATGCTGGCCCCGGTGGTCTACTCCTTCAGCCGCCTTTGGCTGGGGGTTCTCCCCGAGGGGTTTACCCTCGAGGGGTACGCCCGGATCCTCCGGGACCCCAAGTACCTGGAGGCGGCCTTGCTCTCCCTGCGCATCGCCCTTTTGGCCGTCCTCCTCAACGTCCTGGTGGGGGTGCCCACCGCCTACGTGGCCCACCTCTGGGCGGGGCGGGTGGGGGAGGGCCTGCGGCGGCTTCTCCAGGTGCTGCCCCTCCTGGTGCCTCCCCTGGTGGTGGGCCTGGGCTTCCTCCTGGCCTTCAACCGGCCGCCCTTGGCCCTTTCCGGCACCCTCTGGATCGTGGTCTTCGGGCATGCCGCTCTGGGCTTTCCCTTCTTCTTCCGCACGGTCTACGCGGGGCTTGCGGGCCTCGAGGTGCGCCTCCTCATGGAAGCGGCCCAGGCCTCCGGGGCGGGGCTCGGGGCGAGGTTGCGCTACGTTCTCCTGCCCAACCTTCTGCCCGCGGTCCTCTCCGGGGCCCTGGTGGCCTTTGCCATCTCCATGGGGGAGTTCGAGGTGACCAGCATGGTGGCCGGCTTCGGCACCATTACCCTGCCCCTCCTCCTCTTCCAGAGCCTTCGCGAGGACTTCCGGGCGGCCAGCGCGGTGGCCTCCGCCCTCCTCTACGTTACCCTCTTGGCCCTGGTGGGCCTCACCCTCTTGAGGCGCCGCTAGGGGTTTGCCGGGGGCAGGTCCACCACCTCCGAGAGGTGCAGGATGCCCTTGGCCCTGCCCCCTTCCAGCTCCAGGAGCACGTAGCTGACCCGGCCGGGCCCCTCCGCGGGCCGCAAGGCCAGCCCCTTGGGAGGAAGCCTTCTCCTCAGGGCCTCCACCAGGAAGTCCGGGTGGTAGCCCTGGAACCCCTCTTCCCCTCCCACCATGCGCACGTCGGACACGTAGGCGGTGCCCCTGGGGAGGATGCGGGCGTCCTGGGTGGCCACGTGGGTGTGGGTACCGAGGACTGCAGCCACCTCCCCGTCGAAGAGGTAGGCGAGGCCCAGCTTTTCAAAGACCGACTCGGAGTGGAAGTCCACCAGGATGGGGATGCCCTGCCACTGGGCAAGCAGGGCCTCGAGGGCTTCCACAGGGTCTCCAGCGTGGGCCAGAGCGGACCGGCCGGCCAGGTTCACCACCAGGAGTTCCTGGTTCCCCTTCCGCAGGAGGAGGCTACCCTTGCCAGGGGCATGGCGGCTGTAGTTAAGGGGCCGTACCACGCGGGCATGCCCCAGGACTTCCTCCGCCCATGGGGGGTCAAAGGAGTGGTTCCCCCCGGTGACCGCGTCCACCCCTAGGGCGAAGAGGGCGCGGAGGGATTGGGGGTGCATGCCCGCCTTCCCCAGCTCGGGGATGGTCACGTCCAGATTTTCCCCATTAACCACCACAAAGTGGGGCCGGTAGAGCCGGCGCAAAAGGGGGAGTTCCTGGGCCAGGATCCTCAGTCCAGGCTCCCCTACCACGTCGCCGAAGAACAAGACGCGCATCATCCCCGTACACCTCCTTCCATCAAGGTCTGCAGGATGGTCCGGTGAAAAGCCAGAAAGAGGACCAGAGTGGGCAGGGTGGCCAGGACCGAGGCCGCCATGAGGGGGCCCCAGGCATTGGCTCCCTCTCCTCCGGCGAAGCGCTGGACCGCCACGGTGAGTACGTACATGTCGGGGCGGTTGGCCACCAGGAGGGGCCAAACGAACTGGTTCCAGGCCCCGATGAAGAGGGTGATGAAAAGGGCCAAAAGCGTAGGCAGATTGGCGGGGACCAGGATGCGAAAGAGAAGATCCCGGGTGCCCGCCCCGTCCACCACCGCGGCCTCGAGGATCTCCCGAGGAAAGCCCAGGAAATGTTGCCGAAGGAGGAAGGCCGCGTACCCGGCGGTCAGCATGGGCAGGATGAGCCCTGGGAAGGTGTTGAGGAGCCCCAGGCGGGCTACCAGCAGGTAGCTGGGCAGGTATGTGACCACGAAGGGTACCAGCATGCTGAGGACAAAAAGCCCCAGGAAGAGCCCCGTCCACGGGGGAGGGCGGAAGACCAGGGCGTAGGCGGCGAGGAGACCCAGGAGGATCTGTCCCAGGGCTGAGCCCAGGGCGAAAAGGAAGGTGTTCAGGGTGTAGCGGCCCATGGGGAGCTTTTCCAGCACCACCCGGTAGTTCTCCAGGGTGAGGGGATGATGGAACGGCCAAGGGCTCCCGAAGAGGGCCTCCGGGGGGGTGAGACTTAAGCTCACCTGGTAAGCAAATGGGAGAAGGACCAAGAAGGCGGAGAAGCCCAGGAGGAGATGGGGGAGAAGCCTCTTAGCCACGGTTCCTCCTTTCCAAGAGAAAGAGCTGCCCCAGGATCAGCACCCCAAGGCCTAGGGTGAGGAGGACGGCCTGAGCCGCCGCCACCCCGGCGCGGAAGAAGCGGAAGGCTTCCTGGTAGACCGCGTACATGAGGTTCGTGCTGTGTCCGAAGGGTCCCCCCTGGGTCATGACGTCGATGGGCACAAAAGCGTAATCCAGGGCGCTGGCCAGGGCAGAGAGGAGGAGGAAGAGCAGGGTGGGGAAGAGGAGGGGGAGGAGGACATGGCGTAGGAAGGGAAGCCCCTCGGCCCCGTCCACCCGGGCCGCTTCCAGCACCTCCCTGGGCAGGGCCTTGAGCCCCGCCAAGGCGATGAGGTAGTGGAAGCCCAGAAACTTCCAGTTGGCCACCAAGGCCACGGCGGGAAGGGCGTAGTCGGGGTCGGAGAGGAGGCTCGGGGCTGGAAGACCGAGCCCCCCTAGAACCTTGGCCAGGGGTCCTGCTGCGGGCAGATAGATGTAGAGCCACACCAGGGCGGCCACGGACACCGCCGCCACCGTAGGGGCGAAGAGGAGGGCTTGGTAGCGCTCTGCCCAGGGGCTTTTCACCTGCAGGGTAAGGAGGGCTAGGCCCAGGGGCACGAGGAAGTTGCCGAGAGCTGCCAGGGCCATGTAGAGGAGGCTCTGCCGCACCGTTTGCCAAAAGGCGGGGTCCTCTAGGAGGGCCTGGTAGTTGGCCAGGCCCACGAAGGCCGCCTCCGGGCGCACCAGGTTCCACTCGTGGAGGCTCAGCCATAGGTTGTAGAGGAGGGGCCAGTAGACGAAAAGGAGGAGGAAGAAGAGGCCTGGGACCAGGAGGAGGAGGCCCCCGAGGTTCCCCCGTCTCCCGGCCCCAGCCCTCACCCCTTGCCCTAGGGCTACTCGCCGCACCGCTCGTTTCCGATGAGGCGGTTGATCTCCTGGGCGGCTTCCTTCAGGGCGGCTTCCGCCGTGGCCTGCCCGCTGAGGGCCTTCTGCACAGCCCGGAAGAGGGCTTGGCTGGCGGCGAGGCCGTTGGTGCCGGGGAAGCTGGTCCACGGCACGGTGAAGGGGAGTTGCTCCACCGCCACTTTCTGGATGGGGTTCTTCTCTACAAAATCCTTCAGGTAGCGGGGGTCGCGGATGAGCTCGGGGAGGAGGGGCACGTAGCCCGTTCCCTTAGTCCAAAGGGTGAAGCCTTCGGGGCTCGTGAGGAACTGGATGAACTTCCAAGCCGCCTCCTGCTTCCTGGGATCCTTGCTGAAAACCATGAGCACGTTCCCCCCGCCGGGAAGGGCCGGGGGCTTGCCCCCGAAGGTGGGGAACCGGGTGGCCCTTAGCTCAAACCGCCCCCTGGTTTGCTCCTGGAGCCCGGCGCGGCGGGCGATGGTGGTCATGAAGCTCGCCGTCTCCCCTGCGAGGAAAGCCTGCTCCCCCTGCTGCAGGAGCACCCCCAGGGCCAGGCCGTCCCGCACCAAGCCCGCCCACATGCCCAGGGCCTCCGCGGCCTCCTTGCTGTCCACCCCGGTGCGGTAAAAACCCCCCTCGCAGCGGAGGAGGGTGCCCCCGTTGGAGCGGATGAGGGCCTCGATGGCCCAGTTGTCGTCCAGGAGAATCAGGTAGACCCCGTACTTGCCCGTGCGCTCCTTGATCTGCCGGGCTGCCCGCCGCCAGCCCTCCCAGGTGGCAGGGGGGCGGTCGGGGTCCAGGCCCGCGCGGCGAAAGAGATCGGCGTTGTAATAGGCCACGATGTTGGAAAGGGAGTAGGGCATGCCCACCAGCACCCCGTCCACCTGGCCCAGGGCCAGGACGTTGGGGGCGAAGCGGCGGAGGTGACGCTCCCCGCCGTAGCGTTTGGCCAGGTCGGAGATGGGCACAAACGGCAGGTTCTTGGCCGCATAGCGGGTGTAGAGATAGCCCATCTGCACCACATCCGGGGGGTTGCCTGCGGCCAGGGCAGCCTGCAGGTTCTGCAGGAGTCCGGTGTAGGCGTTGGCGTGGTAGCGCTCCTCCACCTTTATGCCCGGGTTCCGCCGCTCGAACTCGCGGATGAGCTCCCGCAGGGCGGGGAGCCCGAAGGCCTCGGTGTTGATGTGCCAGTACTGTAGGGTCACGGGGCCCTGGGCGAGGGTCGTGCCCAAGACCACACCCAGAACTCCTAGCCAGCGCCGCATAGCCACCTCCCACGGGAACTCTAGCCTCCACTTGTCAGGGGAGGGTCAGGGAGCGGGGAAGTGGAGGAGGGGGTCGATCCTTAGGTGGAGTCGTTCCCCTGGCCGGGCCTCGAGGCGCACCCAAGCCTCCCCCCACTCCAGCCGCACCCGGCAGAGCACCTCCCCCCGCAGCTCCCGCCTTTCCAGGACCTCCGCGATGAGGCTCCCCCCTGGGCTTGCCCATTCCTGGCGGAAGGCCAGCACTTCCCCATCCCGCCGGAGGAGGTTGGCCCGGCCGAAGGCCAGGAAGCTCTCCAGGGAGTTGGGGTGCAGGTAGACCTCCTTGGGGCTGCCCACCTGGAGGAGGCGGCCCTGGCTCATCACCCCCACCCGGTCGGCGAGGAGCATGGCCTCCTCCGGGTCGTGGGTCACGTGCAGGGCCGTGATTCCCTGCTCCTTGAGGAGGGTGCGCACCTCGAGGCGGAGTTCTTCCCTCAAGACGGGATCCAAGGCGCTGTAGGGCTCATCCAGGAGGAGGACCTGGGGCCTGCGGGCTAAGGCTCGTACCAAGGCCACCCGCTGCCTTTGCCCTCCGGAGAGCTGGTGGGGGCGCTTGTGGGCGTGGTCCAAGAGGCCCACCCGTTCCAGGAGGCCCAGGGCTTCCTTCCGGTCCGGCCTGGGCATCACCAGGAGGAGGTGGTCCAAGGCGGTGAGGTGGGGCCAGAGGGCCTGGTCTTGGAAGACGTAGCCCACCTGCCGCCTCTCCGGGGGAAGGTGGGTCACCTCCTTTCCCCCCAGGAACACCCGGCCTGCGTCTGGGAGGTGGAGGCCCGCCACCAGATGGAGGAGGGTGGTCTTGCCGCTTCCCGAGGCCCCCAGGAGGACGAAGACCTCCCCTTCCCCCACCTCCAGGTCCACCCCCAGCACCCCGCCCCCGCCGGGGAAGCGTTTCGCGACCCCTTCCAGCCTCACCATCGCGGCCTCCCCAGGAGGGCCAGGGCGGAGAAGGCCATGAGGACCAGGCCCAAGGCGCTGGCCTCCCGGTACAGTCCCCCGTTGAGGGCCGATAGCACCGCCACCCCGATGGTCTCCGCCCCTGGGGCGTAGAGCAGGGCGGAGAGGGTGATCTCGGCGAAGGCCAAGGGAAAGATGAGGAAGGCCCCGGCAAAGGCCGAGGGCAAGAGGAGAGGGTAGCCGATGCGGAGCCAGGCCCGAAGCCTCCCCAGGCCGTGGACCCGTCCGGCCAGGACCGCTCCCTCCACCCCAAGCCCGCCTTCCAGGGCCCGGAGGGCCAGGGCGGCGAAGTTCAGAAGGTAGGCCAAGAGGAGGAGCCAGGGGGTGGCGTAGAGGGGCGTGGGGGCCAGGAGGAGGATGAGCCCCACCCCGAGCAGGGTGCCGGGGAGGAGGTAGTGCAGGTCCAAAACCCCCCGCACCCGCCGGAGGAGCCCCGGGAAGGGTCTTAAGGCGAGGGCCAAGAGGAGGAGGAGAAGGGTGGCGCCCAGCGCCAGGAGGAGGGAGTTGCGCAGGCCCTTCTGCACCAAGGGGAGGTCCAGGGCCTGGGCGAAGACGGGGTCCCAGGCCCCGGTGTAAGGGTTCAGGAGGGCCTCCCGCAGGAGCCCGAGGAGGACCAGAAGGAGGGCCAGGAGGGCGTAGAGGGCAAAGAGGAGGCGGTAGGCGGGCCTGGCTGGGGGGAGGAGGGGCTCCTTGGCTTCCAGAAGCCCCGCCCTTCCCAAAAGCACCACGGGCAGGGCCAAGAGCCCCAGCCAAAGCCCCAAGGCGGCGGCCTCCCCCAAGGGGTCCTGGGCGGTGGGGCTCAGGAGCCGGGCGTAGGCCAGGGTGGGGAGGACGTAGACCCGCTCGGGGAGGCCCAGGACCGCGGGCACGCCGAAGTTGCCCAGGAGGGCCAGGTACAGGGTGCCCCCTGCCACCAGGAGGGGCGGCAGGAGGGGGGGCAGGAAGACCCGAAGGGCCTTTGCCCCGCCCACCCCGTGCACCCGGGCCGCGGCCAGGAGGCCCATGGCCACCCGCACCTGGGGCTTGAGGAGGAGGTAGGCCAGGGGGGCGTAGTGGAGGGCCCAGGCCAGGAGGATGCCGGGCACCCCGTAGATCCGCACCCCGAAGGCCTGGAGGCTGAAGAGGACCCCGATGCCGGTGACAAAGGGGGGCACCAGGTAGCCCAGGAGGAGGAGGGCCTCGGGGGTCCGCCCCACCCCGCCCAAGACCCCCAGGACTGCCAAGCCCAGGGCCAGGGCCAGGGTGATGAGGCTACCCGCCGTGGCCAGGAGGAGGCTTGTGAGGACCACGTCCAGGTCTTTGGCGGTGCCCGGCAAGGCCGGGAAGCCCCGAAGGAAGAGGGCCAGGAGGGGAAGGGCCAAGAGCCCTGCCAGCAACCAGGGCCAGGCCGCCACAGGTGCCCTTCCGAAGGGCGGGCTATGGGTCATCGCCTAAGGCCGAAGAGGGCGTTGAAGCGTTCTAGGGTTTCTGCAGAAGCCTCACGGCCCCGCACGCTCACCAGACGAGACGGTGCGTCTGCAGGAGCAGGGATGCCGGGGAGGACCGGGAGGTAGCCCCGCTCCACAAAGACCCTTTGCCCCCGCTCGGAGAGAAGAAAGCGTAAGAACTTCTCCGCCAGATCCGGCCTGCGGCTCCAAGTGGGGATGCCGATGGGGGTTGGGGCCACGATTACCCCGTCCTGGGGATAGACTATGCGTAAAGGGGCACCCTTAGCTATCTCTTGGCGTACCCCATAGTCATTGGTGATAGCCAAGGAGTATTCCCCGCGGGCGAGCTTTTGCTGGAGTACCGGGTTGGACTGCTCCACGGCCATGCCGTTCCGCTTCATGGCCTCCCAGAAGCCGAACCCGTACCGATCAGAAAGGTATCCTAAGGCCACCAGAGCTGGCCCAGAGAAGTTAGGGTCTGCCATGACCACCTGGCCGCGGTAGTCCTTCTTGGTTAGGTCCGCCCATGTCCTGGGAAGGGCACGTACCCTCCGACTGTTGACCGCAATGATGTTGTGCAGGAGGCGCACTTCGTAGTAACGCCCCCCCTCGTACACGTACTGGGGAGGCAATCCAGGAAAAGTGGGAGCTATCCGCATCAGTAAACCCCGCTGGCTCAGTTCCCGGAAAAAACCTTCCCCTACAAGCCAGATGAGGTCGGGTTGCGGGTTGCCCGTCTCCAGCTCCGCCCGCAGCTTGGCCACCACTTCTCCTGCGCCTGAGCGGAAGACCTGGACTGTAATCTCAGGATGCACCTGGTTGAAGGCTTGTACCAAGGCTTGCACATCGGGGAGCTGAGCCCCGGCCACATAGAGGGTGATCTGGTCCTTGGCCGAGGCAGAGCCCAAAACCAAGGAGGCGCCGAGCAGCCAGGGTATGACCTTCATCTTCCTCACCTCCTAAGCCCGAACAGGTTGTTGAAGCGGTCCAGGGTCTGGGCGTCGGCGAAACGGGCCCGCGTCCCCACCACCCGTTCCGGAGCCCCTTGAGGCTTGGGAGCCCCTGGCATCACCGGGTAGTAGCCCCGCTCGGCGAAGATCCGTTGCGCCTCGGGGGAGAGGAGGAAGTTGAGGAAGCGCACCGCCAGCTCGGGATGCTTGCTCCAGGAGGTCACCGCCACGGGGGTAGGCACCAGGATGGCCCCATCCCGCGGGTAGACCACGGCCAGGGGCGCCCCTTTGGCCGCCTCCTGCCGTACCCCGAAATCGGTGGTGATGGCCAGGCCGTACTCCCCCCGGGCCAGCTTCTGTTGCAGGACGGGGTTGGACTGCTCGATGCGCATCCCCAGGTCTTTGAGCCGGGCGAAGAAGTCGAAGCCCAGCCGCTCCGAAAGGGTACCCACCGTGGCCAGGGCCGCCCCGGAAAAGTTGGGGTCGGGCATGGCCAGAAGCCCCCGGTAGGCGGGCTTAAGGAGGTCCCGCCAGGCGCTGGGGGCTTCCCGCACCCGCTGGGTGTTCACCGCCAGGACGTTGTAGAGCAGGCGCACCTCGTAGTAGAGCCCACCCCCTTGGGCGTACTGCACCGGGTACCCCGGCACCGTTGGGGGCACGCGGCGGAGGAGGCCCTTGGCGGCCAGCTCCTTCAGAAAGTCCTCGTTGGCGAACCAGAGGAGGTCGGGCTGGGGGTTGCCCGCCTCCAGTTCCGCCCGGAGCTTGGCCACCACCTCTCCCGTGCCGGAGCGGAAGACCTGGACCTGCACCCCTGGGTTCCGGGCGCGGAAGGCCTCCACCAAAGCGTTCACGTCCGCCAGGATCTCCGAGGTGTACAGGGTAAGGGTGCCCTGGGCCAGGGCTAGGCCCAGGGCAAGGGTAAGGGGTAGGAGCCGCTTCACACCGATGAGGTTAGGGGGCTTCCGTCAGAGAAAGGTCAGGTGGGGCTCCTTTCGGGAGGCTTCAGCGGTTGCAGAAAGGCCTCAGGGCCTCGTCCACCCGCCGTTGGGCCTCCCGGGTGGCCTCGCGCACGTCCTTGCGTCCCAGCACCACCGCCTGCTCCGCCTCGGCGATGATATCCTTGACCTGTTGCAGGTTATACACGGGCAATTCGGCCTTGGCGTAGGCCAGCTGCTCCCGGGCGGTAACCGCTTGGGGCCACTGCCGCACGTACTCCCGCATGAGGGGGAGGTTCCAGCTAGACCTCCTGGCGGCCACATAGCCGGAGTCGATGGCCCAGCGGGCCTGGAGCTCGGGGCTGGTCATGAACTTGATGAAGCGCAAGGTGGCTTCCCGCTTAGCGGGATCCGACCCCTTGAAGAGGTAGAAGTTGGCCCCGCCCGTGGGCACCCCGTAGCGCACCAACCGGGGCTGGAAGGCGGTGCCGAAGGCGAAGCGGGCGTTGTTGCGGATGAAGCCCAGGGAGCCTGTGGAGTGGTAGATCATGGCCACCTTGCCCGCAGCGAAGTCCCCGGGGGTGGTGCCCCAGGCAATCACCCCCTCGGGGCTCACGCCGTGCTTACGGGCCAGATCGGCTTTGAACTGCATGGCCTTGCGCACGGGTTCCGTGTCCACCAGCACCTTGCAGCCCCTGCCCGCTGGATCGTAAAGGAGCCCACCCGCCTGGATGACCAGGCCCTCCAGCAACCACGTGGACCGGTCCTCTGTGGGGATGGCCACCCCGTAGCGGATCACCCTACCCTGGGCGTCCCGCTTGGTGAGCCGCTTGGCGTACTCCACAAGTTCATCCCAGGTTCGGGGAGGCTTTTCCGGGTCTAACCCAGCTTCCCGGAAAGCCTCTTTGTTGTAGTAAAGGATGGGGGTGGAACGCTGGAAGGGAAGGCTATAGACCCTGCCGTCCAAGGTGGAGTTCATCATGAAGGCAGGGAAGAAGTCCCGCACCGCCTGGGCCAGCTCGGGGTCCTTGGAGATATAGGGGTCAAAGGGCTCAATGGCGTCCATGGCCAGCAGGGTGTAGAGCTGTTGGGAAAGGAGGATGGCGGTGTCAGGGGGGTTGCCCGCGCGGATGGCCGCCACCACCTTGGCCTGGTTTTCCTCGTAGTTGCCCCCGAACACCGTGTTCACCCGTATCTGCGGGTTCTGCCTCTGGAACTCGCTTACGTAGCCCTCAATGAACCGTGCCAGCGGGCCCGCCACCCCTACGGGGTAGTAGAAGGTGATGGTGGTCTGCTGCGCCAGACCCAGGCCCAATGCCGCTAGAGTGCCGATAAGCCACTTCCTCTTCTGCATGGCTACACCTCCCTTATCCCTTCAGCCCGCTTCGGGCGAAGGCTTCAACGAAGGCCCGTTGGAATAGCACAAAGCCCAGCACCAGAGGCAGGGCTACCAGTACCGCTCCCGCTGCGATGAGGCCCCACTCCATGCCGCTTTCTGCGGACCGGGCGAAGGCGGCGAAACCCAAGGAGAGCACCCGTTTCTCTCGGCTCTGGATGACCACCAGGGGCCAGAGGAACTCGTTCCAGTGGTAGACTAGGCTCACCAAGGCAAAGGCGGCCAGTTGGGGCCGCACCAAGGGCAGCATGACCCTGTAGAGGATCTGCCAAGGAGTGGCCCCGTCCACCCGGGCGGCGTCCAGGAGTTCCCTGGGAACCTGTAGGAAGCCCTGGCGTAGGAGAAAGGCTCCCGTGGCGGAAGCCACGTAGGGCAGGGCCAGGGCTGTGAGGGTGTCGGAAAGCCCCAGCCGGTGGATCAGGAGGTAGTTGGGGAGGATCAAGGCGGAAGGGGGCAGGAAAAGCTGGGCTAGGATCAGATAAAAGACGGCGTTCCTCCCCCGGACTTTCAGCTGGGCCAGGGCAAATCCCGCGGTGGTTACGGTGAAGAGTTGCACTAAGAGTAGGCCCAGGGTGAAGAGGAGGGTGTTGGCGTAAAGCCGGGGAAAGTCGGCGGACTCCCAAGCAAGACGGAAATTTTCCAGTGTAAAGCTTCCCAGTTGTCCCCGGTTCAGGTCGGCGGTGGGGGTAAAGGCGGCCAGCAAGGTGAAGGCGGCGATGAACAGGAAGGGAGAGGCCAGCAACAAGGCGGGAGCATTCCGGAGGAGGGCCATTCCGAGGGGTTTTCGCTTTCCCGTGGCGGGGGAGATGGCCTGGCTACCCGTCATAGTGCACCCCCCTTTCCAGCCTGGGCAGGGCTAGAAGGGCCAGGGTGGTCAAAGCGGTGAGCAGGACCAGGGTCAGCGCACCCGCCTGCGGGAAGTCGAAATACTCGAAGCCCAAGGTATAAACCCTGTAGAGAAGGTGGTCCGTGGCCCCTACGGGACCGCCCTTGGTGAGGACGAAGATGTGGTCCACGTTGCGTAGGGCCCCCAGGGTGGCCATGATGCCCACGAAGAAGGTGGTGGGGGAGAGGAGGGGAAGGGTGATGCGCAAGAAGGTGGCGGTGCGCCCAGCCCCGTCTACCTTAGCCGCTTCCAGGATCTCTTTGGGTAGGGCTTGAAGGCCGGCCAAGTAGTACAGCATGAAAAGCCCCATGTCCTTAAGGACCCCGATCAGGACCACGGCCAGGAAGGCGCCCAAGGGATCCCCCAAGGGGTTCTGCAACCCCAGCCAGCGGAGGGTTCCCTGGAGTGGACCCAAGGGATTGAGGAGGTAGAGGAATACTGCGGCGAAGGCCACGGTGGGTAGGATCACGGGGTGGAAGATGAGGGCCCTGGCCAGGAGGCGGAAGCGGGAGTTGCCCTCCACGGCCAGGGCTGCTAGGAGTCCTAAGGCCACGGAAAGGGGTACCACCAGGAGGGTGTAGAGGGCTGTAACCCCTAAGGCGTTCAGGTTCTCCCTTTGCAGGAGCGATCCCAGAGCAGGCAACCCCTCCCAGGCGGCGATGCCAAAGGGAAGGTAGGTGAAGGCTGCCAAGAAGACCAAGGTGGGTAGGAGGAAAAGCCAGACGCCGAGCATCCAGCCCGAAAATAGCTGGCTTGGATCAGAAATCGGTCATGCCCAGGAACGCTGGCCCTAGGGGCCAGTCTGGGAGCGGAGCTGGGAGTTGTCCTGGCGCCCATGGTGGCTTTCCCGGGGAGGCGGGGGTTTACCTGGCGTGCGGCTAGGAGAAGTGGGGTTCTAAGGATAGGGCCCTGCCCTTGATTTGATACTGCAAATGCATTATCATAAAGCCGCCATGCGGGTGGCCTATCTTCTGACAACCCCCCGGGCGGCCAGCTACAGGCTGGGCAGGATGATCCTGCCCCAGCTGGAGGCTGGGGTCCACGGCGTAGAGGTGGTGGCGATCTTCTTCTTCGATGACAACGTCATGGTCCTGCAAAGGGGCAATCCCATCGGCGAAAGGCTTTCCCGCCTCGCTCGGGAGAAGGGGATCCTCCTCATGATGTGCGATGACTGCGCCTTGGAGCGGGGGCTGGCCGTGGGGGAGCCCAGGTGGTGCACGCCCGAAGGGGAGGGGCGCCGGGAGCCAGGGGAGTGCCGGGTGGCCCCCCATGTGGTGGAAGGGGTGGAGGTGGGTTGCTTCCCCGACCTCTACCGGGCCCTGGCGGGAAGGGTGGACCAGGTGATCACCCTTTAGGAGGCCGTCTTGCAACGCCCCGAGGTCCTGATCGTGGGAGGCGGCCCGGCAGGGATCGGGGTGGCGGTGGCCCTCCTCCAGGTGGGGGTCAGGCCCTTGGTGCTGGAGGCCCGGCGGGTGGGAGCCTCCTTCCTGCGCTGGCCCCGGGAGAGCCGGCTCCTCACCCCCTCCTTCACCGCCAACGGCTTCGGCCTGGCGGACCTGAACGCCATCGCCCCCCGCACCAGCCCCGCCTACACCCTGGGGGAGGAGCACCCCACGGGGCGGGCCTACGCCCGCTACCTCCAGGCGGTGGCCGCCCACTTCGCCGTGCCCGTCCTCCGGGCCCAGGCCAAGCGGGTGGTCTACCGGGAGGGGCTTTTCCGCGTGGACACGGGCCGGGGCACCCTCGAGGCCCCCTTCCTGGTCTGGGCCGTGGGGGAGTTCTCCTTCCCCCGCTACCCCTTCCCCGGGGCCTTCCTGGCCCTGCCCTACGCCCGGGTGGGTAGCTTCGCCCGCCTGGCCCGGGAGGCCCCCGAGCGGGTGGTGATCGGGGGGTACGAGTCCGGGGTGGACGCCGCCCTCCACCTGGCGGAGCGGGGGGTGAGGGTCCTGGTCCTGGACCCCGAGGCCCCCTGGGAGAGGCGCACGGGGGAGCCCTCCTGGGACCTCTCCCCCCACACCTTGGACCGCCTGCGGCGGGCCCCCAGGGGCCGGATCCGCTTCCGGAGGACCAAGGTCCTGGCCCTCCAGCTCAAGGGGGAGGGCTACGCCCTCCTCACGGAGGGAGGAGAGGTCCGGACCCCCCACCGCCCCCTCCTGGCCACGGGGTTCGGGGACGGCCTCGAGCCCCTGGGGGGCCTCCTGGCCCGGGGGCCTGAGGGCCATCCCCTCCTTACCCTCGAGGACGAGTCCACCCTGGCCCCTGGCCTCTTCCTGGCCGGGCCTAAGGTGCGCCACGGGGGGAGCCCTTTCTGCTTCATCTACAAGTTCCGCGCCCGCTTCCCCATCGTGGCCCGGGCCATCGCCCGGAGGCTTGGGCGGGACGAGGGGCCTTTAGAGGTCTACCGGGAGGAGGGCATGTGGCTGGAGGACCCCACCTGCTGCGAGGTGCGGTGTGCTTGCTAGGGGCCGGACCGCTTTCCTCCTCCTGGCCCTCCACCTCTTCGGGGTGCTGAGCCCCTGCCGGGTCTGGGCCTTGGGGCGGGCCGAGGGGATGGGCTTTCTGCGCGGGCTTCTCCTCAGGCAGTTCCTCTTCGCTTGGGCCATGGCCCTGCCCCTGGTGGCCTTGGCCCACTTCTGGAGGTAAGGATGGCAAGACCCATACCGGTTACCGTTCTGGTGGGCTTTTTGGGCGCGGGCAAGACCACCCTCATCAACCACCTCCTGCGCACGGGCCTTGCGGGCAAGCGGGTGGCGGTGGTGGTGAACGACCTGGCGGAGGTGAACGTGGACGCCAGGCTGGTGGTGGGGCGCACGGAGCGGTTGGTGGAGCTCGCCAACGGCTGCATCTGTTGCACCCTGCGGCAGGATCTCCTCAGCGAGCTGGAGCGCTTGGCCGAGGAGCCCTTGGACTACATCCTGGTGGAGTCCACGGGCATCGGGGAGCCCCTTCCCATCGCCCAGACCTTCTATATGGGAGGCTTGCCCGAGAAGGTGCGGCTGGACGCCATCGTGAGCGTGGTGGACGCCGCCCGCTTCTTTGAGCTTTGGGAGGAGGTGGGGGAGGTGGAGGACGCGGAGGGCAACCCGGTGGAGGAACCCCTGGCCCCCCTCCTGGCGGAGCAGGTGGAGTTCGCCAACATCCTGGTCCTTAACAAGGTGGATCTGGTGGGGGAGGAGGAGCTTGCCCGGCTGGAGGGCTTCCTGCGGGCCCTCAACCCTGGGGCCAGGATCCTCCGGGCGGTGCGGGGGGCGGTGGACCCAGGCCAGATCCTGGGCACCGGGCTCTACGACTACGAGGAAGGGGTGCGCCACCCCGACTGGGAGCGGGAGTGGCAGGCCCCCACCAAGGAAACCGAGGAGTACGGCTTCCAGAGCTTCGTCTATCGGCAGGGGCGCCCCTTCCGCTTCGCCAAGTTCTGGAGCTTCCTGGAGTCTTTCCCAGCCTATGTGCTCCGCGCCAAGGGGTTCGTGCGCTTCGCCGACCATCCCCCGGCCCTCCTCTCCCAAGCGGGGGAGAGCGTGGTCCTCGAGGCCCTGGAGGGGGCCCCGGCGGAGGAGGCCCCCCTCTACCTGGACCTGGGCGGGGAGGAGGAGGGCACGGAGATCGTCTTCATCGGCCAGGGCATCCTGCGGCGCCGGGCCGAGATCGAAAGCGCCCTGGCCCTCTGCCTGGAGTAGCCGTGGACGGGCGGGTTCCCATCACCCTCATCACCGGCTTCCTGGGGGCGGGAAAGACCACCTTGGTGAACCGCCTCCTAAGGCAGCAGGAGGGGCTTTTCGTCCTGGTGAACGAGTTCGGGGAGGTCCCCCTGGACCAGCGCCTGGTGGAGGGGCGGGCAGAGGCCCTGGCGGAGGGGTGCCTCTGTTGCGGGCTGGAGGGGGAGCTTTTGGCGGCCCTGGCCGCCCTCCACCGCCGGGGGGGCTTCCGCCACCTCCTCCTGGAAACCTCGGGCCTGGCCCACCCCGCCCCCATCCTCAGGGTCCTCCTCTCCCCTGGGGTGCGGGAGGCCTACCGCCTGGCGGGGGTGGTGGCCCTGGTGGACCCCCTGCACCTGGACCTGTACCTGGCCTTCCCCGAGGCCAAGGCCCAGATCCGCTACGCCGACCTCCTCCTCCTCACCAAAGCCGACCGGGCGGAGCCCGAGGCCCTGGAGAAGGCGGAGGAGGCGGTGCGGGCCCTGAACCCCCTGGCCCCCCTCCGGCGGCTGGCCAAGGGGGAAGGGGTGGACCCTGAGGAGGTCCTCTTCCCGCGGCGGGAGGGTGGGTTTCGCCTCCTGGACTTCCCTCCGGAACACGCCCACCGGCAGGGCCTGGTGGCGGTGGGCTTGGAGGGGGAAGGGGCCCTGCCCTACGAGGCCTTCCGGGAGTTCATGGAGGACCTGGTCCTGGGCCGGGGCCCCTTCCGGGAGGGGCGGCTGGTGCGGGCCAAGGGGGAGGTGAACCTGGAGGGCTCCCGCCACCCCCTGCGCTTTCACGGCGTCTACGGCCTGTTCGACTTTGAAAAGGGGCCTCCCTGGCCCGAAGGCTCCCGGGTGAACCGCCTGGTCTTCATCGGGGAGAACCTCCGGAAGGAAGCCATCCGGGAGCGGTTTTTTCGCATCCTCCGGCCATGAGGACCAAGGTGGGGGTGGTCACCGTCTCCGACCGGGCGAGCCAGGGGGTCTACCCCGACCGCTCCGGGCCCGAGGCCATGGCCTTCGTGGGGGAGCGCTGGCCCGAGGCCGAGATCCTCTACCGCCTGGTCCCCGACGAGGAGGAGGCCATCCAGGAGGCGGTCCTGGCCCTTCTGGGGGAGGGGTGCCGCCTCCTCCTCCTCACCGGGGGTACCGGCCCCGCCCCCCGGGACCGGACCCCGGAGGCGGTTCTGCCCCTTTTGGACAAGGTCTTCCCCGGCTTCGGCGAGGCCATGCGCCTGGCCTCCCTGCGGGAAACCCCCACGGCCATCCTCTCCCGGGCCCTGGCGGGAAGCCGGGGGGAGGCTTTGGTCCTCCTCCTCCCCGGAAACCCCCGGGCGGTCCGCACCTGCCTCGAGGCGGTGTGGGAGGCGGTGGCCACGGCCTTGCGGCTCCTTGGGGGATGAGGCCTTCCAGGCGCCCCGGCCCCTCAGGCCAGGGGAAGGGCGCCTTGGGCGGCCTCCCCCCTTAGGAGCCGGGCCAGGATCTCCACCCCCTCCACCACCCGGTGGGTGAGGGCCTGGAAGGGCCCGGCGTCCAGGAGGTAGGCCCGGCGCCCCCGCAGGTAGGCCCCCAGCCACCCGCCCCGGGCCAGGTGCGCCGCCACCGCCTCCCGGGCCTCCTCCAGGCCGTAGCCGCAGAAGGCCAGGAAGACCACCTCCGCCTCCGGAAGCCCCCCTGGGGTCGTCCGCAGGCTGGCCTCCCCGGGCCCTGGCCCCAGGTACCTGCCCCCTGCCCGCTCCACCATCTCCGGCACCCAGTGCCCCCCAAGGAAAGGGGGGTCCAGCCACTCCAGAAAGGCCACCGTGGGGGGCCTCGGGGGTGGGGAAGGGAGGCCCTCGAGGCGGGCCCGAAGGGTTCGGGCCAGGGCCTCCGCCGCCCCTTCCCGGCCTGTGGCCTCCCCCAGGGCCTTCAGGTCGGCGAAGAGGTCCAGGAGGCGGGTGCCCCGGAGTTCCAACACCTTGGGGGCCTGGGGGAGGAAGCGCAGGGCCCCCGCCACCTCCTTGGGGGTGGCGGCGCAGACCTCGCACACCCCCTGGGTGATCAAGAGGTCAGGCCCTAGGGCCTCCAGCGCCTCCCGCCGCACCCGGTAGAGGGAAAGCCCCTGGGCGTAGGCCGCCCGCACCCTGCGGTCGATCTCCTCCTGGGCGAGCCCCTTGGGGATGAGGCTTTCCGTGAGGACGGGGACCCCCAGGGGGTTGGGGCAGGCGTGGCTCACCCCCACGGGCTCCACTCCCAGGGCCCGCAGGAGCAGGGTCCCCGAGGGGACCAGGCTGGCCACCCGCATGGCCTCATTATCCCTGGTGGGCCGGGGCGTGCCTTCCGGGGCGAGGCGGGAGCGGGCACGGCCATAGGGGCCACCTCCAGGAACGCAGGGCTTCGTAGATCGAGGCGGCAGCCTCAGCCCGGTTCCGGGCCTGAAAGTAGGCCCCGGAGGCCAGCTCCACCTGGGCCCGCTCCACCAGAGTGTCCGCCTCCCGCTTGAGGGGGGTTGAGGCTGCCAGGCCCGCCAGGTAGTGGGCTCGGGTGAGCTCCCGCTCCGCCCGAAAGGGCTGCCAGCAACAGGGTTAGCGCTGCCTTCTGCATCCTTCCCTCCTTCTGCCCCGAAGGGTGCCTTTAGGGTAAGGGGGTTTGGTGGGAAGACGGTGGAAGGGCCAGCGGCTGGCCAGGCGCCCCTTGGGAAGACAGGTGGCTTCGGCTAGGTTCCCATCCCCTAGCGGGGCGGGCAGTCCAGGGGGGGGTTGGGGCTTGCGGGGGACACCTCCACCCGGTAGGCGTCGGGCCGGGCCAGGGGGCGTAGGAACACCCCCACTCCCTCCGGACCCCGGGCCAGGCGCACGGTGTACTGGGGCCCCCCAAAGAGGGGCAGGGCGTTGTAGGTGCGGCACCGCAGGAAAAAGCCCCGGGCTTCCAGCTGGGCCTTCAGCCGCTCCCCCAGCTCCTCCAGGGAGGAGGGGCGGTAGGGGGAGTCTTGGGGGAAGCGGAACTCGGTGATCTCCACCTCTCCCTCCACGATCCGGGCCAGGAGGATCCCATCCGGGACCACCAGGCCGTAGCGGCTGGAGACCAGGAGCTCGGACACGGGCCGGAAGACCGCAGGAGCGCAGGCCACAAGGGCCAGGGTCAGGGCCGCCAACGCCAGGCTTAGCCGCATACTTCACCTCCAAGCCCAAGGTAGTCCAAAGGAAGGAGGCGCGCTTTTGAGCTTTGCTTAAGCTCTAAGCATCCGCACGCAAAGGTTGCCCCACCGGCCAAAGCCAAAGCGGCTTGCTCATGGCCTCTTTGGGGCCCCCGTCGTGGCGCAAGCCACGACGGGGCACTTAGCTCTCGCAGGCCCGGCAGGAGAGAAGGAGGTCCCGGCTGTAGGCCTGGGCGGCGCTGGTGCTGAACTGGTAGTAAAGGGCCTTGAGGCCGCTCCGCCAGGCGTGCAGGTAGAGCTCGTTCACGTCCTTGGGCGGGGCCTCGGGGTGGATCACCAGGTTCAGGGACTGCCCCTGGTCGATGTGCCGCTGCCGCCCAGCGGCCAGGTTCACCAGGGTCTTCTGCGAGACCTCGGCGAAGGTCTTGAAGACGTCCTTTTCCTCGTCCGTGAGGAAGTCCAGGTGTTGCACGGAGCCGTTCCTCTCCAGGATGCTCCGCCACACCCTCTCCTCGTCCTTCCCCTTCTGCCGCAACAGCTTCTCCAGGAAGGGGTTCTTGAAGGGAATGCGGGCCTTCTGCAGGTCCTTGAGGTAGTAGTTGCTGGTGTAGGGCTCGATGGAGGGGGAGACCTGGCCCAGGATGAAGGCGCTGGACTTGGTGGGGGCCACGGCCAAGAGGGTGGCGTTCCGCCGCTCCATAAGCCCGGCCAGCTCGTCCTCGGGGTGGCGCGCCCGGAGCCAGCGGCTGGCCTCCTCCGCCCGTTCCCGGATGGTCTTGAAGATGAGGTTGTTGAGGAAAAGGGCCTCCGCGCTTTCCAGGGGGATCATCTTGGACTGCAGGTAGCTGTGCCAGCCCAGGACGCCGATGCCGATGGCCCGGTAGCGCCGGGCGAAGCGCACCGCCCGCTCCAGGTAGGGGATGCCCTGCGCCTTCTCGATGAAGTCGTCCAGCACCGAGTCCAGGAAGAGGGTGAGGGTTTCCACGGCATCCGTGTCCTTCCACTCGTCGAAGTGGAGGAGGTTCAGGGAGGAAAGGCAGCAGACAAAGCTCTCCTCGGGGTCCGAGGGGAGCATGATCTCGGTGCAGAGGTTGCTGGCGTGGATGGTCTTGCCCAGCTTTTTGAAGATCTCGGGGGCCTGGCGGTTGGCGTTGTCCCGGAAGAAGAGGTAGGGAATCCCCACCTCCGCCCGGCTCTTGAGGACCTGGGCCCACCTTTCCCGCTTCTCCCGGTCCCCGGCGATCATGGCCTCCAGCCAGGCGTCCCCCACGGAGACCCCCCAGAAGAGGGATTGGATCTCGCTGCCCTCCCGCTGGATCCTGAGCCACTCCCCGAAGTCGGGGTGCTCTATGGGGAGGTAGGCGGCGCACTGGCCGCGGCGGGTGGAGCCCTGGTTGAAGACCTCGATCACCCGGTCGAAGAGGGAGGCGAAGGCATAGGAGCCGTTGCTCTCCCCGTTGTCCCGGATGGGGGCTCCCCGGGGGCGGAGCTCGCCCAGGTAAACCGAGGTGCCCCCGCCCTGCTTGCTCATCATGCCGATCTCGGCCACCGCCTGGAGGATGGAGGCGGTGTCGTCCTCCACGTAGGTGCCGTAGCAGGAGATGGGCAGGCCCCGCCGGAGGCCGTAGTTGGCCCAGATGGGGGTGGCCAGGGAGTACCAGCCCCGGGCCATGTACTCCTGAAACTTACGGGAGAAGCCCTCTATGCGGGTCAGGGCCTCCGCCCGGTCGGCGATCTGCTTCACCCTTTCTTCGATCGTTACCCCAGGGAGGAGGTACCCCCGGCTCATGTACAGCCGGGTCCACTCGTTGGCCCAGTACCAGGGCCGGTATTCCCGCTTGGTCTTGGTCATGCTACACCTCCTAAGCTTCCTTTGGGGCCCCCGTCGTGGCGCAGGCCACGACGGGGTACTTAAAAGAGCTCGTCCGGGTCGAAGCTCTGCACCCGGCGGGCGTAGGCCACGCTCCGCTTGTTGAAAAAGTCCACCTCTTTGTCGGCAAATAGCTCCAGGTCAAACCACTCCGTATCCCTCAGGGCCTCCTCCCGCACGGGGAAGGGGGCGGGGAGGCCGTGGAGGGAGAGGACCTGGTTGTACCGCCACTTCAGGAACTCCCAGACCTCCTCCCTCTTCACCGCGTCCACATCCCCTTGGGCAAAGATCCAGTCCAAAAGGGCCTCCTCCGCCCGGAAGAAGCCCTGGGCCCTTTCCTGGACCTCCTCGGCGAAGGAGGGCCCGAAGAGGTCGGGCCTTTCCTCCCTGAGGAGCCGGAGGAGCTCCACCCCAAAGAGGCCGTGGAGGTTTTCCTCCTTGCTGGTGGCCTCGATGGCGTTGGAGATCCCCTTGAACCGGCCCAGGCGCTTGTTCAAGGCCATGAGCACGTAGAACTGGGAGAACAAGGAGACGTGCTCCGTGAAGGCGGAAAAGAGGAGGAGGGCCAGGGCGTAGTCCCTGAGGGTCCCCTTGCGGGCCACCTCCAGGGCCGAGGCCAGCTGGCGGTGCCGGTCCCTAAGGGCGGTGGCCTCGGCCACCGCCTGGGCGAAGCGCTCCTCGAGGCCCAAAAGCTCCAGGAGGTGGGCGTAGGCGTTGGCGTGGCGCACCTCGCTCTCGGCGAAGGTCATCCCCACCTCCGCCACCTCCGGCTTGGGGAAGACCTCGTAGGCCCGCGCCCAGAAGAGCTTCACGGAAAGCTCCACCTGGGCGATGGCGAGGAGGGAGCGCTCCACCAGGGCGCGCTCCTCGGGGGAGGCCAGGGCGTGGTCCTGGAGGTCTGCCGCGTAGCTGTACTCCGTGTGGAGCCAGTAGCTGTGGCGGATGGCGTCCCGGAAGCGGAGGAGCCCCGGGTACTCGTAGGGGCGGTAGTGGGGCCTAGGTTCCGTCAGCATGCCTACCTCCGACGCTTTGCCTAAGCCTTCTGGCGGCCTCCACCATGTGGCGGAGGTTGGCGATGGCCTCTTCTGGTTTGCGGGTCTTGAGGCCGCAGTCCGGGTTCACCCAGAGGCGCTCCGGGGGCAGATGGACCAGGTACCCCTCCAGGCGGGACAGGATCTCCTCCGCGGGGGCCTCCAGGGGGGAGTGGACGTCGAAGGCCCCCGGGCCCAGGTCCAGGGGGAGGTCCGCAAGGGCCTCGAGGAAGCCGGGGTCCTGCCTGGCCCCCTCCAGGCTCACCACATCGGGGTCCATGGCCTCCAGGAAAGGCCTCAGGGCGGCGTAGTCGGAGTAGCAGAGGTGGAGGTGCACCTGTACCCCTGGGGCCAGGTCCCCCACCACCCGGGAAAAGGCCTCCCCCACCCTGGCCAGGTAGCCGGGGCGCTCCTCCGCCCGCAGGGGGAGCTTTTCCAGGAGGGCGGGTTCGTCCACCTGGACCACCCGGATGCCCCGAGCAGCCACCTCCCGAACCTCCTCCCGCAGGGCTTCCGCCAAGGCCAAGATGGCCTCCCCCAAACCCACCCCTTGGGGCAGGTAGCTCCAGGCGGCCAGGGTGACGGGTCCCGTAAGGATGGCCTTCACCGGCTTCGGGGTCAGGCTCTGGGCGTAGAGGGTTTCCCGGAGGACCAGGGGCTCCCGGCGCCTGGGAGGCGCGAAGAGGATGGGAGGGCGCCAGACCCGGCTCCCATAGGAGAGGACGAACCCCTTATGGGTGGTGTGGAAGCCCTCCATCCTTTCGGCGAAGAACTCCACCATGTCGCTCCGCTCCGGCTCCCCGTGGACCAGGACGTCCAAGCCCAGCTCCTCCTGGAGGCGGATGTTTTCCTGGATGATCTTCTGGATCTCCCGCCAGTAGGTGGCCTGGTCCAAATCCCCGGAGCGCCGCCGCTTCCTGAGGGCGCGGAGCTCCTTGGTCTGAGGAAAGCTGCCGATGGTGGTGGTGGGAAAAGGGGGGAGGTTGAGGTCCACCTGGGCTTGCCGCCGGGCCTCCCTGGGGGGTCTGGGAGGAGGCGGTGGGGGAAGGCCCCGGTCCCAGGCGGGGGGCGGGGTGTGCCAGGCCTGGGCCTCCTCCCGGGACTCACCCCGGAGGGCCCTCTTGAGGAGGGCCAGCTCCCTAAGGCGCTCCTTGGCGAAGGCCAGCCGGCCGGCAAGCCCTGGGGGGAGGGGCTCCGCCACCTCCCAGGGCAGGTGGTACAGGGGGGCTTTGGGGGCCAGCCACACCTCGTGCCCCGCCTCCACCAGGGGATCCAGGCTGCGGGCCAGGCCCAAGAGGTCCGTGCGCCAAGGGGAAAGCCCCTCCACCACGCCCAGGACCAGGGCCGTCCCCGGGGAAACCCGGGGCAAGGAGCCCTCCGGCGGGTACACCAGGCCCAGCCCCCTAAGGGGCAGGTCCGCCAGGGCCTGGGCCACCTGGGGCCTGAGGGGCAGGTAGTAGGTGAGGAGGACCAGGGGGGCCTGGGCCCCCAGGAGGCGGTAGAGCCCCAGGAGGTGGGGCAGGTCCTCCCCGGCCCCGTCCAGGATGAGGGCGGGCTCCTGCAGCAGGACCGGCCTCCCCACCGGCCGCAGGAGCTCGGCGTAGGCCTCCCCCAGGGCCTCCAGGTGGGCCTGGAGCTCCCTGGGGGAGGCAGGCGGGTTCTGGGCCAACCGCACCAGGGTGTAGGGGCCGATGAGGGTGGGCAGCCCCTCCGCCAGGCTTAGGCCGCGTGCCCCTTGCGGGCGACCGGCGTCCGCGCCCCGGCCCACGGGGTAGGGAAACCAACCGGGCTGGGGGCGGTAGCGGGGTTGTTCCGGGAGCCGGGGCACCAGGTAGTGGTAGTTGGTGCCGAACCACTTTCTCAGGGGAAGGGCCCCTTTGCCCCGGGCCAGGGCGTAGTAGGCCTCCAGATCCCCTGGCGGCACGGGGTAGAGGCCCAGGGCCACCGCCAGGTCCAGCATGGGGTCGTAGAGGCTGACCTCCCCCAAGGGGTAGAGGTCCACCTCTTGGCGGTAGGCCGCAAGCCGGAGGCCTTCCAGCTCCTCCAGGCCCTCGAGGAAGGCCTCCCGTGGGAGGGATCCCCCCCAAAAGCCCTCCAAAAGCCCCTTGTACTCCAGGTTAGGGCCCAGCCGGGGCAGGCCCAGGCCCAGGGTCCGGATCATGCTTGGCCTCCCAAGGGGGGCACGGGCACAGGCCGCCCCTCCTCGTCCACCGCCACCAGGACGAACCCCCCCTCCGCCGCCAGGTAGGCCTCCCTGCCCGGCTCCAGGGGCTCCACCCACATCTCCACCGCCACCCGCATGGAGGTGCGGCCCACCTCCACCACCCGGGCCACCAGCTCCACGATGGAGCCCAGGGGCACCGGGCGCTTGAAGTCCACCGCATCCGAGTGCACCGTGACCACCTTGCGCCGGGCGTGGCGGGTGGCGGCCACAAAGGCCGCCTGGTCCATCCAGGCCAAAGCGGTTCCACCGAACAGGGTTCCGTAGTGGTTGGTCTCCCCGGGGAAGACCGTGTGCACCATGCGCGTTTCCCTCATGCCCGAAACCTCATCTCCTTTGGATTGGACAAGAATTCCCTTCCACCTAAAGGCGGCGCCCTCTGCTGGAAAGCAACGGGGCCACCCCTTACCTTCTGCCTCATCCTCCGTTAGGCCCAAGGGTCTTGGGCCTTAGGTTGTGGGGGGAACTAAGGGTCTAGGGTCCCACGGGCATCACCACCTTCACCCTTGCCTCGAGGGCTACGGGGCAGGGCCGCGAAGCGGGTACTCGGGCTTCCGGACGGGGCCGGTTACCGTTGCGGGACAGCGCCGGACTTGCACCGGACTTCCCCCACCGCCACGGGGCGTCCAGGCCTGTCGGCCTGGCATCGCGGCCGGGACACCCTAGGTCTTGGGTGTCCTGGGGGGTAGGCTACCACAGGTTGAGGCTTGGGTCAATGGCGCCTGCGCCCTTGGGGAGGCTTGGGGGAAGGGGTGGGAAAGCCTAAATGCCTTCGTTTGCTGCTTGATCTGCACTCCCGGATATGAGAAACTGTTGTAAAAGTCCCCCACCTCACCTTACGCGGCCCTCGCCAGCCGCTTCACCAGCAAGCGTAGCATGCCCAAGTACAACCACGCTTCACTGACGGAAGGATGCTGCTCGTAATCCTTGCTCAACCTCCGGTTCCTCCCCAACCACGCCAACGCCCGCCCCATCCTCCACCGCTTGGGCAACGGTTTGGTCACGGGCGTAGCCTGGCGTAAGGAGGGCGAACGTACGCCCAGAGCATCCTCCCCCCGGTATCCACCACCACCTGGCGTTGCAAGCTAGCCTTCGGCTGACCCGCCCCTTCACCCTCTTGGCCCCGTCGTCCCCTCGGGGCCCCCCTTTTCCGTGGTCTTCACCGATTGGCCCTCCACCACCAGGGCGCTGGGAGAGGCATACCGCCTTTCTCTTTCCCGGTCCCGCCGGACCAGGGCCTGAGCTGCCCTCTCCCAAACCCTTACAAGCTAACCTCCGGCTGACCTTTCTGCCCCTTGCGGAAGTAGGGGTAGGCCGTGGACCCGTGGGGTAGGTCATGGGCCATGGCGCGCCACTTGATGCCGTTTTCCAGAACGTACAGGATAGCGTTGCGGTTCCTTTGGGGTGGGGGCCCCAAAGACGATTTCTCGGCGAGGCACCTTGGCCGGGTGACCCCCGGGCTTGGGGGCGGGGATCAGGGGCTCAAGGATGGCCCATTCCTCATCGCTGAGGTCGCTGGGGTAGGATGGGCGTGTCCTCTGCGCCCTTCAAGGGTACGGGAACGGGACTTTTGTGACAGCCTCTCACATCCCCATCCCAAAGCTCCCCGGGGAAAGGCCTTGGCCCAGGCTGTGGAGGCTTACCCCCGTCCCCCTAGGGCCGCGAGGGTTCCCAGGAGGAGGCCGAGGCCGTACCCCAGTCCTCCCGTGACCCAGAGGCCCCGCCGCAGCTCCTCCCCCGTGGGGGAGGGAAGGTGGGGGTTCAGGGCATAGGCCCCCCGCTTCCGCAGGCGCACCCCAAGCCTCAGGGCCAGGGCGGCCATGGGGAAGCCGGCGTTGGGGGAAGGGGTCTTCCGGGCCTCCTGGAGGAGCCTCGGCCAAAGCCGGGGAGGGCAGAGGAGGAGGCCCGTAAGCCTTGCGGGGAGGAGGTTCAGGAGGTCGTCCACCCGGGCGGCGAAGGCTCCCCGGGCCCCGTGCTCCGGGTAGCCCCACATGGCGTCCGCGGTGTTGGCGTAGCGGTAGAGGGCAGCCCCCGCCAGGCCGAAGAGGGCGTAGTAGAGGAGGGGGGCGAGGACACCCCCCGCTTCCGCAGGCGCACCCCAAGCCTCAGGGCCAGGGCGGCCATGGGGAAGCCGGCGTTGGGGGAAGGGGTCTTCCGGGCCTCCTGGAGGAGCCTCGGCCAAAGCCGGGGAGGGCAGAGGAGGAGGCCCGTAAGCCTTGCGGGGAGGAGGTTCAGGAGGTCGTCCACCCGGGCGGCGAAGGCTCCCCGGGCCCCGTGCTCGGGATACCCCCACATGGCGTCCGCGGTGTTGGCGTAGCGGTAGAGGGCGGCCCCTGCCAGGCCGAAGAGGGCGTAGTAGAGGAGGGGGGCGAGGACGCTGTCCGAGAGGTTCTCGGAAAGGCTCTCCAAGGCGGCCTCCCGCACCTCCTCGGGGGAGAGGTCTTCCGTGGGGCGGCTCACGATGCGGGATAGCCGCCTCCGGGCCTCTTCCAGGTCCTCCCCCAGGGCCCTCTCCACCGCGGCCACCTCCTCCAGGAGCATCCGCAGGCTGGCCAGGCCGAAGAGGGCGTAGTAGAGGAGGGGGGCGAGGACGCTGTCCGAGAGGTTCTCGGAAAGGCTCTCCAAGGCGGCCTCCCGCACCTCCTCGGGGGAGAGGTCTTCCGTGGGGCGGCTCACGATGCGGGATAGCCGCCTCCGGGCCTCTTCCAGGTCCTCCCCCAGGGCCCTCTCCACCGCGGCCACCTCCTCCAGGAGCATCCGCAGGCTGAAAAGGGGCTTGAGGAGGAGGCCCAGGAGGAGCCAGCCCCAGGCCAAAGGCCTCAGGAGGAGGTCCAGGAGGAAGGCGGGGAGGGTGAAGAGGAGGGCCCCCAGGGTCCAGTAGAAGGCCCCGGACCCCAGGCCCCGCACCCGGGGCCAGGCCCAGGCGAGGTACCGCCCCATGAGGACCACGGGGTGGAGCCGGGCCGGGGGCTCCCCAAGGAGGGCGTCCAAAAGGAGGGCCAGAAGGAGGCTCATGCCAGGCGGTCCAGCACCCTACGGGGCCAGTCCAGGGCCACCGCACCCCCCAAGGGGATGAGCCCGTCTTCCCCCAGGGCCCTCAGGGCCGCCCGGATCACCCCGCCATGGGTGAAGAGGACCGCGGGGGTCTTGAGGCCTTCCAGGAAGCCCAGGACCCGTTCCTGGAAGGCCTCGAGGGCCTCCCCTCCGGGGGG
>NZ_JAKEDU010000014.1 GCF_021462405.1 Thermus tengchongensis
GGTCTTGAGCTTGGGAGGGTGCCGGGGAAGGAGCAAGCCTTCCTCCCGCATCAAGGAGCGCACCCGCTTGTCCCCTATCCTAAACCCCTCCTCCCGCAGGAGCGCCCCCAGGCGGCGGTAGCCATAGCGGGGCCAGGTGCCCGCCAACTCCCGCAACCGTGCACAAAGCCTCTCTTCCTCCTCCCCAAGGCCCTTGGGGCGGTAGTAGAGACTGCTGCGGGGAACCTCCAGGAGGCGACAGAGCAGGCGGAGGGGATAGGCTTCCCCCAAGGCCATCACCAGCCGCCGCCTTTCCTTTGCCGGTAGAGTGCGGAGGCTTTTTTTAGGACCTCCAACTCCAGGGCCAGCTGGCCGGCCAAGCGTTCCAGCTCGCGGATACGGGCCTCTTGCTCGCTGCAGCCGGAGGCAAAAGCGGCATGGGCGTTTTCCAGGAACTCCCGCTGCCAGCGGTAGAGCACCGACTCCGCCACCCCATGGACTCTAGCGGCCTCAGCGACGCTCCTTTGGCCGGATACCAACTCCAACACGATCCTCGCCTTGTCCTTCGCCGACCACTTGCGCATCTTGCTTCCCCCAGGCTACACCCCTTGGCCTCTCTCTTGGGGTGGTCCAAATTCGGGGTAGCACTTCACCACTTTGAAACCCCTTACTACCTGGGGGAGGTTTGGGAGGAGCGGGCTTTGGCCTTCCTCCTAAGGGGGCTTCCCCTGCCCCAGGCCCGGGGATGGGAGGGATTCTGGGAGCGCTTTGTCTTCGCCCCGGAGGCCCGCCTTTACTATGCGGATTCCAACGCCTTGGCCTTCCATCCAGACGTGCGCCAGGGAGTGCGGGAGGTAATGCTCTTTGATGCCCATCATGATGCAGGCTACCGCCCTTTGGGTGTGGAACCCGCCTGCGACGACTGGATGGTCTATTACGCTCGCCAAGGGGCCAAGCTTAGGGTTTTCTACCCTTCCTGGCGCGATCCCTTCCTGGAGCCCGAGCCCGTGGTCCCCGTGGAGAGGGCCAAGGACCCTGGAGGGCCGGTGGAGGAGGTCTTCCAGCGGGCGTTCCTCTGCCGCAGCGGGGCCTGGGTCCCCCCTTGGACCGACGAGGCCTTTTTCGCCTTCTTGGAAGCCGCTCCCTTGCCCAAGGTGGCCCTGGAGGCGGTGGCGAGGAGGCCATTGGACCTCGAGGGCCTAAGGCGAAGGGCCCAGGAGGAAGCCCTTGGCCTGAGGTTTCTGGAACGCCTAAGGGGGCTTTGCTAGGCCTTACCCTGGACATGTTTCCCTTCTTCCCCTATAATCACTAAGGCTGTTGGGCCGTTAGCTCAGCTGGCAGAGCAACCGACTTTTAATCGGTAGGTCGCAGGTTCGAATCCTGCACGGCCCACCAAGCCGGGGCCCCATCGTCTAGCGGTCAGGACGCGGCCCTCTCAAGGCCGAAACGGGGGTTCGATTCCCCCTGGGGTCACCACGGGCGGCTAGCTCAGCTGGTCAGAGCGCTCGCCTTACAAGCGAGAGGCCAGAGGTTCAAATCCTCTGCCGCCCACCACGATGGGAACACAAAACTCCCCGCCTTGGAAGCAAGGCGGGGAAGCCCTTTTATGGCAGTTTTTATGGCACTTGGCCTCAGGCTTGGGGTCTGGGCCTCGGTCCCCGGATCAGGTTCTCTAGGTCCAGCACGTAATCGCGGCGCTCCTTCAAGAGGTGGCGGTAAATCCCCAGGGTGACTCAAAAGGTGTACTTCCACCGCAAGAGAAAGGGCCTGGGACACCAGGACCACCTCGACTTCCTCCCCGCTTGGGGCATGGGGGATAATGAGGAAGATGCCTGAGGTTTCCCCCGAGCTGGAAGGCTTGCTGGCCCGCCTCCAAGCGGCCAAGGCGGAGCTTAGGGAGCGCTACGGGGTCAAGGAGATGGCCGTCTTCGGCTCCTATGCCCGGGGGGAGAACCGGACCACGAGCGATCTGGACCTCCTGGTGGAGTTTGAGCGCGTGCCCGGCCTCCTCAAGTTTCTGGAGTTGGAGGAATACCTTTCCCAGCTGTTGGGCGTCCGGGTGGACCTGGTGCGGAAGGCTTCGGTACGCGAGGAACTTCGGCGAACCATCCTGGAGGAGGCGGTCCCCGTTTGAAAAGGAGGCTAGCCAGTCTCTTCCTGCAGGATATCCTTCAGGCCATGGACCGGATTGCGCGGTTCGTGGGAGACCGGGATTACGAGACCTTTGCGGCGGATGAGCTTCTCACCAGCGCCGTGGTGCGGCAACTGGAGATCATTGGGGAGGCGGCCAAAAACCTTCCCCAAGGGATTCGGGAGCGGTACGCTGACTTGCCCTGGCACCTCATGGCCCGGATGCGGGACCGGCTTTCCCACGGCTACTGGACGGTGGACTACGAGATCGTGTGGAGGGTGATCCAGGAGGAGCTGCCTGCCCTAAGGCCGCGCATTGAGGTCGTGCTGGAGGAGGTCAGGGCAGAAGAGAACGGATGGGAAAGCTCCTAAAGGATAGAAAAAATCCCGAAACTTTATGGCAGTTTTTATGGCAGTTGGAACCGGAAACCCCCGGAAGACGCCGGACCCCCTGGTTTTGGCAACCCGATAAGGACGGGCTTTCTCGTGGGGTCTCGTATGGCCCCGAAGGAACGTAAAGCGCCTTACAAGCGAGAGGCCAGAGGTTCAAATTCTCTGCCGCCCACCAGCTCCAGGACGCAAAGCTTCCCCCCTCGCTACCGAGGGGGGAAAGCCTTTAGGAGGCTTATTTGGGAGCTTAGGCTTCCTTGGCGAGGAGGCTCCGCACTGCCTCGGGGAGGGTTTCCCCAGGAAAGAGGGTCCTAAAGCGCTGGGCCAGGTCTCGGAGTAGAGGACGTAGGGTTTCGTCCCGTAAGGCCTGGGGGTAAAGGGCCTCCATCTCGCTGAGGAGGGATTGCCTGGCCAGGTGCCGGGCCACCAGGAGGGCCTCCCCCTCGAGGCCCGTGGGACGGCCCCGCTTGAGGCGCTCCGCCTCCTTGCGCACCCAGGGGCTTTCCAGAAGGCGGAGGCAGGTGGGGCAGGGGTGCTGGGGGCTGGGGCTTCCGCAGATGGGGCAGGGCTCGCCCCGATCCTTTTGCAGAAGGGCCAGGGCGGCCCGGGCTACCTTTTCCCGTAGCTCCAGGGGGGCTTTTTCCGCCAGCTCCAGGGCCCGGCGGCTTGCCCATAGGAGGCGCTCGGGGTTTTCCGGGGTTTTGGGGGCCTCTGGCTCCTTCTCCAGGGGCCCCACCACAAAGCGGATCTCCTTCACCGCCCCGGGAAACCGCTCCTCGTAGCGTCGCAAAAGGGCCAGGCGGCTGTAGGTGAGCTGGTGGGCGGTGACGGGGTCCGCCACCCGCACGGTGAGAACACCGCCCTCCAGGGCCAGGGGTTCGCTCAGGCGGGAAAGTTCCTTGCCCACTACTTCCCGCCAGGCGGCCAGCACCAGACCCCTCTTCAGCTTTTCCTTCCCCCCGGCCTTCTTGAGGGCCTCAGGGATCACCTCTTTAAGCCGCCAGGGCATGCCCACCCTCCCGGGAGGGTCAGCATAGGACCACCCCTCCTTCCACCCAGCATACAGGCACCCCCTCGGGGGCCCAAAGCCCCGCCAGGATGGCCTGGGGTAGGGTGCGGGTATAGGCCAGAACTGCCTGCCGTTTGCCCTCGTCCAGCTCCTCGCTCCACTCGTCCAGCAGGAGAAGGGGGGCTTCCCCATGGTGCTCAAAGAGCAGGCGGTGCTCGGCCAGGCGCAGGGCCAGGGCCACTCCTTTGGCTTCCCCCCGGCTTCCAAAGCGGTGGACCGGCCGGCCTGAAAGCAGGAAGACCAGGTCGTCACGGTGGGGGCCCACCAAGGTTTGTCCTCGGGCCAGTTCCTCTTCCCTCCGGGTCCTTAGGGCCTCGAGGAGATCCCCCGGGGCGGTTTCCTCCAGAAGAAGCCCCACCTCCCCCGGAGCCAGGCTTCGGTGGACGGATTGGAATATGGGCAGGAAACGCTTTAAGAAGCGCCTTCGGAAGGCCATGATCTCCGTGCCGTAGCGGGCCAGCTCCTGATCCCATACGGAAAGCCCGTTCCCCCCGGCCTTCAAAAGGGCGTTTCGCTGGCGCAGGGCCTTTTCGTAGGCGGAGAGGAGAGCGGCGTACCGGCGGGAGAAGCGTCCGATCAGACGATCCAGAAAGGCCCGCCTCTCCTCCCGGCTTCCCAGCACCACCTCCACGTCCTCAGGCAAGACCAGGACCGAGCCCGGAAGCTCGTGTAGGGCCCTTAGGCTCACCGCCTTCTCGTTCAGCACGATCTCCCTTCCCTCCAGCCGGAGCCGTTGCTCGATCCGGTATAGACCCAGCTCGGTTTCCACCTCCGCCTGCAGCCAGGCTTCCTCCTCCCCGAAGCGGATCAGGTCGGCCAAGGAAGCCCGGACCTCGCCTCCCAGGGCCAGGTGGATGCCGAGGAGGAGGCTGGTCTTTCCTTGGGCGTTCCCTCCCACCAGGGCGAAAAGGCCCTGAGGGGGCTGGAAGGCCGAAAAGGCCAGGTTGCGGAAGTTCCTCTGGCGGAAGACGAGGAGCCGCATCTAGAGCTTTACCCGGCGGAGGAGGGCGGGAAGAAGGAGGAGGGCCAAGAGAAGAAGACCACCCCCCAGGAGGTAGGGGGCTTCTGGGGCCATGCGGTAAAGCCCCGTGCCCAGGATGGGCCCCAGCATGCGCCCCAAGGCTTGAGCGGAGCTATTCAGCCCCGCCACCAGTCCCTGCTCCCCTTCCCCCACCGCTAGGGAGAGGGCGGCGGTAACCCCCGGCCCCGCTAGGGCTGCCCCCGCTCCCTGCAGGGCCAGGCCCAGGGCCAAAAGGGGAAAGCCCTGGGCCACCACCAAAAGGAGAAAGCCCAGGATGCTCACGGGTAGCCCCAGGAGGAGGAGGGTTCGGGGCGGCCAGGAGAAGCGCCGCACCAGGAAGCCCTGGATAAAGACCGCCACAAGGCCGTAAAGCACCAGGGCAAGCCCCACGCTCCTGGCGGTTTCCACCCCCGAGAGCCCGAGGCGGTCTTGGAAGTAGAAGGCGATGGTCTGCTCGAGGGACACACTGGAGAGGTTCAGGGCAAACCCTAGGAGGAGAAGGGGGAAGACCCTTTTATCCCAAGGGGAAAGGTGCCCTACCTCCTGTGATCCCTGGGGCTTGGACTCCGGCAGGACCAGGACCACGAAGAGGGCGTTGAGGAAGGCGAGGCCGGAGGAGAAGAACACCGGGGCCAGGAGGCCAAGCCATGCGGCAAGCCCTGCTCCCAAGGCGGGCCCCAGGATGACCGCCAGGCCAAAGGCCGCCCCCAGGAGGGCCATACCCGCGGTGCGGTTTTCCCGGCTGGTGATATCGGCCACGTAGGCCTGGGCGGTGGGTAGGGTGGCGGAGCTGAAAGCCCCACCTAGGAGCCGGGCCAGGAGAAGGAGGGGAAAGAGGAGGCCCGCGGGAACCAGACCCCTTTGGCCCAAGAGGGCAAAGAGGCCAAAGAGGAGGAAACTCACGGCAAAGCCCAGGATGCCCAGGAGGAGGATGGGCTTCCTGCCCTTCTCGCTCAGCCTCCCCCAGATGGGGGAAAGGAGGAACTGCATGAGGGCGTAGCCGGTGGAAAAAAGGCCCACTTGGACCTCGGTGAGTCCCAGCTCCCGCCCCAAGGGCCCCAGAATGGGGAAGAGGATGGAAAGCCCCAGGATGCTGTTGAAAAGGGTCAGGAAAAGGAGGCCTATGGGGGACATGCCCTAGAGTCTATCCGAAGCGGCCGGTGATGTAGGCCTCGGTGTATGGGTGCTTGGGCTTGGTGAAGATGATTTCCGTGGGGCCTTCCTCCACTAGGACCCCTAGGTGCATGAAGAGGGTGCGGTCGGAGATGCGGGCGGCCTGCTGCATGTTGTGGGTGACGATGACCACGGTGTAACGCCTCTTGAGCTCGGCGATCAGGTCCTCGATGGCCTGGGTGGCGATGGGGTCCAGGGCGCTGGTGGGCTCATCCATGAGCAGGAGGGGCGGTTCCACGGCGATGGCCCGGGCGATGCAGAGCCGCTGCTGCTGCCCGCCGGAGAGGCGTAGCCCGCTCTCCTTCTTGAAGCGGTCCTGCACCTCGTTCCAGAGGGCGGCCCGCTTCAGGGCCTCCACCACCCGGTCCTCCAGTTCACTGCCTTTAACTCCCATGAGCCGAAGCCCAAAGGCCACATTCTCAAAAATCGTTTTGGGGAAGGGGTTGGGCTTTTGGAAGACCATGCCGATTTGCCGCCTCACGGCCACCGGGTCCACCCGGGGGTCGTAGATGTTCACCCCTTCGTAGAGCACCTCGCCCTCCACCCGCACCCCGGGGATGAGGTCGTTCATGCGGTTGAGGGAGCGAAGGAGGGTGCTCTTGCCGCACCCCGAGGGGCCGATGATGGCGGTGATCTGGTTGCGGGGAAAGCGGACGGAGATGTCGTAAAGGGCCTGCTTCTTGCCGTACCAAAGGTTCAGCCGGCGGACGTCCACTAGGGCCTCGGCTTCGGAAACGGGGGCTGAGCGTACGGTTTCGTGATCCTTCAGAAGTTCCAAACTCACCATTCCCTCCTAAACCGGTTCCTGAGGTACAGGGCCATCAGGTAGAGCCCCGAGAGCATGGCCAGCATGACCAGGATGCCTGCAGCGGCCACCCGGCTGAACTCCGGGATGTTCATGGACACCCAAAGGTAGATCTGCACCGGTACCACCGTGTACTCCGACATGGGGCCATTGGGGAAGAAGGGGACGTAGGCGGCGGCGCCCACCAGGAGGAGGGGAGCGGCCTCTCCGATGAGCCGGGCGGCGGACAGGATGACCCCGGTGACCATGCCCGGCAAAGCGGCGGGCACCACCACGCGGAACACCACCTGCCTCCGGGTAGCTCCCAGGGCAAAGGCGGCCTGGCGCAAGGACTCCGGGACGGCGCGCAGGGCTTCACGGGAGGTGACCACGATGACCGGGATGCCCAGGAGGCCTAGGGTGAGGGCGGCTGCCAGGATGCTGGGTCCTAGGCCGAACTCCCGCACGAAGAGGGCGAGGCCGAGAAGGCCGTAGACGATGGAGGGCACCCCGGCCAGGTTGCGGAGATTGACCTCCAGGATGCGGTTGAGCGTTCCTTCCCGCAGGTACTCCTCCAGGAGGATGGCGGTCCCCACCCCCACGGGGATGGCGATGAGGAGGGCGAGGGACAGCACCCAAGCCGTTCCCCATATGGCCACGCCGATTCCTGCGGTGAGGGGGGACCGGGAAGGCGTGCGGGTCAGGAAGCTCTGATCAAGCCAGGGGTTTAAGACCAGCCTTTCCCCCTCCTTCAGGTTTGCCTTGAGCTCACTCCAGCGGCGCAGGCCCTCGGCCAGGGAGAAGTCCGCCACCCGCTCGTCCCGGAGGCCGGTGACCACGTAGCGGAAAGGGCCGTCTTGGGTGTTCCACATGAGTTCCACCCGGTTCTGTAGGAAGAGGACCCGGCGCTCCGTGGGGTCCTGGAGGGAGAACCTCACCTCCTCTTCGGTGTAACCCCGGGCCAGGAGCTCTTGCCGGAGGATCTCGTTGGCAGAAAGACCAAAGGGATAGGTCTTGCCTGGACCTTCGTCGGCCCGCACCACCTGCACGGAGAAGCTCCGGTAGGCCGTGTCTCCCAGGAGCAGCGCCAAAAGGCCGATGGCCATGGTCAGGGGGATGAGGAGGGCCCGGGCAAACACCCGGTCGATCCGCGTTTTCCACGGGTCCGTGGAGAAGGCCTGAGGGGGGGACTCGAGGGACCTATTCATACCGCTCCCGATAACGTTCCACTACCCACTGGGCCAGGATGTTGAGGAAAAGGGTGAGGAGGAAGAGGGTAAAACCAACGGCGAAGAGGGCGTAGTAGGCGGTGGAGCCTGTGGGCTGGTCTCCTGTGGCAGCCTGGACGATGTAGCTGGTCATGGTGGCGATGGTCTCCCGCGGGTCCAAGGTGAGGGTTGGCCTTTGGCCCGCGGCGATGGCCACGATCATGGTCTCACCGATGGCTCGGCTGGTGGCCAAGATGATGGCGGCGATGATGCCGGAGATGGCGGCGGGGAAGACCACCCTTAGGGCCACCTCGTAGGGCCGGGCCCCCAGGGCATAGGCCGCCTCCCGGATGGAGCGGGGTACGGACTCCATGGCGTCCGCTGCCACATTGGAGATGTAGGGGATAATGGCGAAGCCCATGACCAGGCCCGCCGAGAGGGGGTTAAAGATGTTGAGGTCCGGAATCACCCTTTGTAGCAACGGGGTTACGAAGAGGAGGGCGAAGTAGCCGAAGACCACGGTGGGAATGCCCTCGAAGAGCTCCAGGGTACCTTTGATGCGGGCGCGGGCGTTTCCGCTCGCGTACTCCGCTAGGTATATGGCCAGGGAAAGGCCTAAGGGGATGGCCACCAAAAGGGCGATGGCCGTCACCAGGAAGGTACCGGCGATGAGGGGGGCGATGCCGTAGCGGGGTTCGGCGAACAGGGGCGTCCATTCGGGGGCCAGGAGGAACTCTAGGAGGGGGACTCGCCGGAAAAACTGGACCACATCCCCCACCAGGCTGAGGATGACCCCCAAGGTCGTGAGGAGGGTAACGGAGGAAAGCGAAACCAGGAGGATAAAGGTGAGGACCTCCTTAGGGTTTCTTGAGGGCCTTTGCTTAAGGATCTCCATGCCTCTCCCATTCTATAGGGGTGGGGGGGCTCCCCCCCCCACCCCTAGGACCGCTGGGGTTATTGGATTTCCTTCCTCAGTTCCTCGATGAACTTGGCCAAGGGGGTTCCGGGGGGCAGGTCGGCAAAGAAGGAGCCCAGCTTCTTGCGGGCCACCAGGGCCTGCCCGATGCGGTAGGCCTCGTCGGGGAGCTCCACGTAGCCCGTGGCCCGGATGGCCCGGCGGGCCGCGGGGGAGAGGTAGAAGTCAATGAAGTCCCGCACCTCCTTGCGCTCCAGGCTCTTGGCGTTCACGTAGATGAAGAGGGGCCGGGACAGGGGGATATAGGTGCCGTTCAGAACCGTCTCCCGACTCGGGGCCACGCAGCCCCGGCCCCCGTTGATGGCCAGAGCCCGTACCTTGTCCTTGTTCTCCTCGTAGTAGGCGTACCCCACGTAGGCCATGGCGTAGGGGTTGCCGATGACCCCGCGCAGGATCACGTTGTCGTCCTCGGAGGGGAAGTAGTCCTTACGGCTGGAGCCCGCCCGGCCCATGATGGCCTCGGTGAAGTAGTCAAAGGTGCCCGAGTCGGTGCCCGGCCCGAACAGCACGATCCGACGGTTGGGCCAGGCGGGGTTCAGGTCCTTCCAGAAATTCACCTTGGAGTTGGGTTCCCAGATGGACCGGAGCTGAGCGGTGGTTAGGCACTGGGCCCAGGTGTTCTGCCGGTTGACCATCACCGTGAGGGCGTCGAAGGCGATGGGAATCTCCACGAACTGGATGCCTGCCTTCTGGCAGGCCTCCATCTCCGACTTGCGGATGGGGCGGCTGGCGTTGGAGATGTCCGTTTCCCCGCGGCAGAACTTCTGGAAGCCGGCTCCCGTGCCCGAGAAGGCCACGGAAATGCGCACCTGGGGGTTGCGGGTCACGAACTCCTCCGCCACCGCCTGGGTGATGGGGTAGACGGTGGAGGACCCATCCGCCCGGATCTGGGCCATGGCCGTACCGGCGAGCGCTAACAGCAGAAGACCGTACAGCTTCTTCATCCCTAAACCTCCCACCCGTACTCTGACAACCCTTTGTCAGGAGAAGGTCAAGAACTCCCCCGTTAGGCTCCGGTCAAGGCCCGCCAGGTTGTAAAGCCCTTGGCGGATCACCGCGCCCCCCAAAAGCCTCTCCCCCTGGTAGAACACAGCGCTCTGCCCCGGGGTCACGGCGAAGACCGGGGTGGCAAAGCGAAGGCGCAAAGGGCTTAAGGACTCCACCCTGGCCCTTACGGGAGGGGTGCGGTAGCGCACCTGGACCTCCACTTCCTCCGGGAGTTCAGCGAGGAGGTTGGCCTCCTCCCCTTCCAGCCCCAGCCAAAGGGCAGCCTCCCTGGGCCCCACGTAGACCACGTTGGCCTCTGGGTCTATGGCCACCACGTACCGCTCCAGGTGGGGCTTATAGAGCCCCAGGCCCTTCCGCTGGCCGACGGTGTAGAGGCTTGCCCCCTGGTGCTCCCCCACTACCTCCCCGGTGAGGGCGTCCACCAAGGGACCGGGGCGGACCTTTAGCCTTTCCCTCAGGAACACCCTCAAGTCCCCGGCCACAAAGCAGAGGTTCTGGCTCTCCGGTTTCCTGGCGGTAGGGAGCCCCGCCCGTTCGGCCAAGGCCCGCACCTCGGGCTTGGTCATCCCCCCCACGGGGAAGAGAAGGTGGGGGATGGCCTCCCTGGGGGTTCCCCAGAGGAAGTAGCTCTGGTCCTTGAAGGGGTCCGCCCCCCGAAGGAGGGCCTCCCCTTCCCGGCGCACGTAGTGCCCGGTGGCCACGTAGTCCAGGCCGAGCCTTTGGGCCTGCTTGAGGAGGGCGCCGAACTTCACGAAGGTGTTGCAGCGGGCGCAGGGGTTGGGGGTGCGGCCTTGGGCGTAGTCCTTCAGGAAGGGTTGGATGATCTCCTCCTCAAAGGTCTCCCGGTAGTCCAAGAGATAGAAGGGGATATCCAGGATCTCCGCTACCCTGCGAGCCTCGTAGGCGGCCTCGGGGGTGCAACAGCTTTCCCAGGCCCGTCCCTTATGGGGGATATCCAGGGTAGGCCTTGGGGGCTCCTCGGGCCAGAAGCGCATCATGGCCCCCACCACCTCGTAGCCCGCTTCCTTCAGGAGGTAAGCGGACACCGAGGAATCCACCCCCCCGGACATGGCCACCAGAACCGTCTTCCTCATGCCACCACCTTTTCCCCCACCGCCGCCTCTGTGCTCTTTATGGCCACCTCCACCATGTCCGGGGTGGGCTCGGCCACAGTGAGGGCTTGGAAGCGGAAGCCCAAGGCCCGCAGGAACCGGGAAACGGGGTCCTCGTGCCGGGCGGAGAAGTAGAGGAGCTCAAAGGCCAAGGCCGCCACCACCGGCAGGAAGAGGACCCGGGCGAGGAGGCGCCACCAGAGGACCTGGGGGGCGGGGATGAGGCTGTAGACCAGGACCGAGACCACGATGACGAAGGCGAGGAAGGTGGTGCCGCAGCGCGGGTGGAAGCGGGGCTGGGCCATGACGTTTTCCACCGTGAGGGGAAGCCCCTTTTCAAAGGCGTGGATGGCCTTGTGCTCCGCCCCGTGGTACATGAAAAAGCGCCGGATCTCGGGCATGCGGCCGATGAAGAGCAGATAGCTCACCAGGAGCCCCACCTTAATGAGGCCCGCTAGGAGGTTATAGAGGAGGGGAAGGCGGGCGGGGTCCACTAGCAGGCCGGAAAGGAAGCCGGGAAGCACGATGAAAAGCGCAATGCTGATGAGGAGGCTCACCGCCACCGTGCCCCACAGGGCCCCCTTGGGCATTTCCTCTTCGCCCCCCACCAGCTCGGCGCTGCGGGCCAAGGCCCGGTAGCTCACGGAAAGGGCGTCCCAGAGGGCCACCACTCCCCGGATCAGGGGGAGCTTGGCCCAGGGGTAGCGCTGGCTCAGGGCGGGCTCCTCGTGGCGCTCCACGTGGATTTGGCCGTTGGGAAGGCGCACCGCCAGGGCCCAGGCCCAGGGGGATTTCATCATCACCCCCTCGAGGGCCGCCGAACCCCCCAGGGCCACCTGCTTGGCGAGCAAAAGAAGCCGCATCCCTCCCATTCTGCCACGGGGGCGTGGTATCTTCCAGGCGTGATCACCTTGCATCCTGTAGAGGCCACGTTGGCGGAGGGGAAGGCCCCTTTGAAGGTGGTGTGGGTGAAGAAGGGGGAGCTTACCCCCCAGGCGGAGGCCCTGGACGTCCGTCTTGGAGGAGTTCTAAGACGGGCCATGGCCGGGGCGGGGTTCAAGGGGGAGGCGGGGGAGAACCTCTTGCTTTCCACCCCCGAGGGGCATTTCCTCCTCTTCGGCCTGGACGAGGATCTCCGGGCCACGGGGGGAAGGCTGGCCCAGGCGCTTGCCAAGCTATCCTTCCCCGAGGTTCTGGTGGAGGCCCTCGAGGCCTACCCCCTGGCGGAAGGGATTCTCTTGGGGGCGTACCGCTTTGACCGTTACAAGGGCTCCAGGGAGGAAAAGCCCGTGGCCGTCCAGCTTTCCGGGGCTAGCCCGGAGGAGCTGGAGAGGGCGAAGAAGGTGGCGGAAGGGGTCTTTTGGGCCCGGGATCTGGTGAACGAGCCCCCCAACGTCCTCACCCCGGAAGCCTTGGCGGAGGCGGCCCTTTCCCTTAAGGCCTTCGGGGTAGAGGTGGAGGTTCTGGACGAGGAGGCCATCCGGGCTTTGGGCATGGGAGCCTTCCTGGCGGTGGCCCAAGGCTCGGAGAACCCGCCCCGTTTCATCGCCCTGCGCTACGCTCCCGAAGGCGCCCGGGAAAGGCTGGACCTGGTGGGCAAGGGCCTCACCTTTGACTCCGGGGGCTACTCCCTGAAATCCACGGAGGGTATGGCCACCATGAAGGGGGATATGGCCGGGGGAGCGGCGGTCCTCGGGGCCATGAAGAGCGCCGCCCTCCTGGGGCTTCCCGTGGAGATCCGTGGCTACATCGCCGCTTGCGAGAACCTGATCTCGGGCCGGGCCTACCGGCTTGGGGATGTGCTCAAGACCCTTTCCGGCAAAACGGTGGAGGTGATGAACACCGACGCCGAAGGCCGCCTCACCCTGGCGGATGCCCTGGCCTATGCGGAACGCCAGGGGGCCAAGCGGATCCTGGAGCTTTCCACCCTCACGGGCTCGGCGGTGGTGGCCCTGGGGGAGGAGGTGGCCGCTCTCTTCGCCACGGAGGAAACCTGGGGGAGGCAGGTGGAGGAGGCGGCGAAGATGGCGGGGGAGAAGGTCTGGCCCCTACCCCTGGAGAAGGCCTACCGGGAGAAGCTGAAAAGCCCTGTGGCTGACCTAAAAAATGTGGGTGACCGCAACGGCGGGGCCATCACCGCGGCCCTTTTTCTGGCGGAGTTCGTTTCGGTGCCTTTGGTGCACCTGGACATCGCCGGGCCCGCCTTTGCCAAAAAGGCTCATGCCTTGGGTCCAGAAGGGGGCACGGGGTTTGGGGTGAGGACGGTCCTCCAAGTGGCGCAAGGGCTGAGCGAAGGTTAAAAAGTCCCACCCTGCCCCCGGGCAGGGTGGGAGCCTATAGAACCCTTACCCCTGGCAGTTGGGGCAAAGCCCCCGGAACTCCAGCCGGAAGTTCTCCAGAGCCCAGCCAGACTTCTCGGCGGCGGCCTTTTGCGCCTGGGAGAGGTCCAGCTCCGGCAGGTTCTTCAAGAGGAGGTCCTCCACCTTACCGCAGGAGGTGCAGACCAGGTGCACGTGGGGCTCGTTATAGCCGTCGTAGCGGGTCAGGCCCTTGGGGTCCTTGAACTCGTAGATGAGGCCGTGTTCCCTCAGGACGTGGAGGTTCAGGTATACGGTGGAAAGCCCGATGTCGTAGCCCCGCTTCTTAAGGCCGTTGTAGAGCTCCTCGGGGGTAGGGTGGACGTTCTTGCGATCCAGGTAGCTTAGGATTCGCTCGCGGGGCAGGGTGTGCCTGAGCCCCACCGCCTTTAGCCGCGCCCGGTAGTTCTCCTTTTCCCTCATCCTTGGCATGGCTCCTCCTTCCTTTCGGTTCCAGTATACACAGGCCGTGTGCAAATGCAACACCCGAACTAGGCATTAGGCGGTATGGACCCTTTCTCTCCTTTTGGGAAGGGCTTTCCTCATGGAGTGCTCCTCAAGTTTAGGTAAATTTCCAAATTCTTCCGCCCCATTATACCACTCCCATCCGAGGCAACGGGTTGCCCGGAGTATAATGGGTCCATCGTGGACCGGCCCATCTACCGCATCCTGCACCTGGTCTTTGCCCTGGGTTTGGCCCATGCCCTTTTCCTTTTAGGGCAGGAGGGGATCAGGGCGTATGAGCTCGCCCGGGAGCGGGCCAGGCTCGAGGAAGCCCTGCGCCAAGCGGAGGCCCGGGTGGCCCGCCTCGAGGCCGAGGTGAAGGCGGTCAAGGATCCCGCTTACCTGGAGGCCCTGGTCCGCAGGTTGGGTTTTGTGCGGCAAGAGGAGATACTAAGGAGGCGATGAGGGAAGACCCGGCGGCACTCTTTCTGGAGGACGAAGCCTTGACCGACGGCCTCACCGATGAGGAGGCGGAAGCCCTTCTTTCCTGGCTTCTGGACCTGGCGCGGGAGGCCAGCCCCTCCCAGCTGGCCCACCTGAGAAGGCTGGGGCACGAGATCACGCGCCTTTCCCGCGACTACGGCCTGCCGGTGGAGGAGCTCATCGGCCTGGTGGAGCTGGCCTGGGGGGAGACGGATGCCCCTGGCCTGCAGGCCTAAAAGACCAGGGCTTTGAGGAGTTTCCGGACCTCCCCAAGCCTAGGGGGCGGGGGGGCGGTGCGGTAGATGAGGGAGACCTGCAAGGCAGCCTCCTCCTCCAGGGGCTTGAGCACCACCCCGGGGTGGGGGAAGACCCGGTAGGGGGCCAGGGTGAGGTAGACCCCCACCCCCGCGGCCACCAGGCTCACCGCCTGGGAGAACCGGGCCACCTCCCGGACCACCCGGGGCGTGAAACCCGCCCGGCGGAACACTTCCATGAAGGCCTCGTAAAGGGGGGGCAGGGTTTCCTTGGGAAGGAGGAGGAAGGGCTCTTCCTTGAGGGCCTTGAGGGGGACCCTTTCCCTCGAGGCCAGGGGATGCTCCTCGGGCAGGGCCACCACGATGGGCACTTGCAGGAGGGGTTCTTGGCCGATGAGGGGGTCCTCCACCCGAAGCCCCGCCAGGCCGTAGTCCAGCTGGCCCTCCCTGAGGGCTTTGACCTGCTCGGGGGTGTGCATCTCCAGGATTTCCACCGGCTGGCCCAAGCCCCGGCGCAGGTGGTCCAGAAGGGGCATGAGGTCGGGAAGGAGGTTTTCCGGAACCCCGAAGCGGAGTTCTTCCCGATGGGCACGCCGCACCCGGGCCTTGAGGGCCTCCACCTCCTGCAAAAGTTGCCGGCCCTCCCGCACCAGCACCTCCCCCGCCGGGGTGAGGCGGAAGGGCTTGCGCTCCAGGAGCCTCACCCCAAGCTCCTGCTCCAGGGCCTTTATCTGCTGGGAAAGGGCGGGCTGGGAAAGGTAAGCCTTCTCCGCCGCCCGGTGGAAGTTCTTCTCCTCGGCCAGAAGAAGGAAAAGCCGCAGGCGGCGCAGGTCCATGATAGGATCAGCTTATCAGCACGCCCCAGGCTTTTCTATTGGACAAAGGTCCTCCCCCATCCCAGACTGGGAAGGGGAGTCGGTGTAGTGTAGCTTTCGTAAAGGGGGAGGATGAAGGTGGTGAACGCGGATGCGCTGAGGAAGGCCTTAGAGGCCCTTTCCCCAGAGGAACTGGCCCGGTTCAGGGAGGAGGAAAACCGGGAGTGGCGGGAGTCCTTGGAGTACGTACTCCGGGTGGAAGGCTTCGCCAGGGTGGAGGAGCTTTTGCGCCTTCTGGACGAGTACCTCTACCTACAGGGCTTCTCCCCGCAAAACCGCCTCTCCACCCCCTACCTGAATACCATCCCCAAGGAGCAGGAATCCCCTTATCCCGGGGACCTCGAGCTGGAGAGGCGCATCGTCAACATCCTCCGCTGGAACGCGGCCATGATGGTCACCCGGGCCAACAAGAAGGCGGAGGGGATCGGGGGGCATATCTCCACCTACGCCTCCATCGCCGAGCTTTACGAGGTGGGGTTCAACCACTTCTTCCGCGGGCCCGAGGCGGGCTTGGACCGGGACCTGGTCTTCTTCCAGGGCCACTCCTCCCCCGGCATCTACGCCCGGGCCTTTCTGGAGGGAAGGTTGAGCGAGGCGGACCTGGAGAACTTCCGCCGGGAGGTGCACCCCCCCGTGGCGGGAGGCCGGGGGCTTTCCAGCTACCCCCACCCCTGGCTCATGCCGGACTTTTGGGAGTTCCCCACGGTTTCCATGGGCCTTGGCCCCATCCAGGCCATCTACCAGGCCCGCTTCATGCGCTACCTGGAGGACCGGGGCCTGAAGCCCAAAAGCAGCGCCAAGGTCTGGGCCTTCTTGGGGGATGGGGAGCACGACGAGCCCGAGACCGTGGGGGCCTTGCACCTGGCGGCCCGGGAGAACCTGGACAACCTCATCTTCGTGGTGAACTGCAACCTCCAGCGCCTGGACGGGCCGGTGCGGGGCAATTCCAAGATCATCCAGGAGCTGGAAAGGCTCTATAGGGGTGCGGGTTGGCGGGTGATCAAGATCGTGTGGGGTTCGGCCTGGGATCCCCTCATCGCCAAGGACAAGGAGGGCCACCTTCTTAGGCGGTTTGAGGCCCTGGTGGACGGGGAGAGCCAGCGCTACGCCGCCTTCGGGGCCAAGGAGCTACGGGAGCGCTTCTTCAACACCCCCGAGCTCAAGCGGCTCATCGAGGGCATGAGCGACGAGGAGCTCACCGAGCTCACCCGGAGCCGGGGCGGCCACGACCTCAAGAAGATCTACGCCGCCTACAAGGCGGCGGTGGAACACCGGGGAAGCCCTGTGGTCATCCTGGCCCGCACCATCAAGGGCTACGGCATGGGGCCCACCGCCATGGCCAAGAACGTGGCCCACCAGGTGAAGAAGCTCACCGAGGAGGACCTGAAGGAGGCCCGGGCCTTCCTGGGCATTCCCGTGCCGGAGGAGAAGCTTTCCGAGCTTCCCTATTACCACCCGGGGCCGGACTCCCCCGAGGTGAAATACCTCCTGGAGCGCAGGAAAGCCCTGGGGGGCTTTGTCCCCGAGCGCCGGGTGCGGTTTACGGGCGGTCTAGAGGTGCCGGGGGAGGAGTTCTTCCAGGAGTTCTACGAGGGTTCTGGGGGCAGGGAGATCTCCACCACCATGGCCTTCGTGCGCATCCTGGCCAAGCTCCTCCGGCATCCCAAGATCGGCAAGCTCATCGTGCCCATCGTGCCGGACGAGGCCCGCACCTTCGGCATGGAGGCCCTGATCGCCCAGGTGGGGGTCTACTCCCCCCAGGGGCAGCTTTACATCCCCGTGGACGCCGGTACCCTCACCGCCTACAAGGAGAGCAAGGAAGGCCAGATCCTGGAGGAGGGCATCACCGAGGCGGGGGCCATGGCGGACTTCATCGCCGCCGGTACCGCCTACGCCCACTGGGGCATCCCCACCATCCCCTTCCTCATCACCTACTCCATGTTCGGCCTGCAGCGCATCGGGGACCTGGTCTGGGCGGCGGCCGACCAGCGTACCCGGGGCTTCCTCCTTGGGGCTACCGCCGGGCGCACCACCTTGCTAGGGGAAGGGCTCCAGCACCAGGACGGCCAGAGCCATATCTACGCCTTGGCCGCCCCCAACCTCTTGGCCTACGACCCCGCCTTTGCCTACGAGTTCGCGGTGATCCTCGAGGACGGCTTAAGGCGCATGTACGCCAAGGGCGAGGACGTCTTCTACTACATCACCATCGAGAACGAGAACTACCCTCACCCCCCCATGCCCGAGCCCAGGGAGAAGGTGAAGGAGGGGATTCTCAAGGGTCTTTACCTCTTCCGTCCCGGGGAGGGGAAGGGCCCCAGGGTGCAGCTTTTGGGTTCGGGGCCCATCCTGCCCCAGGCGGTGAAGGCCCAGGAGCTCCTTCAGGGCTACGGGGTGGTGGCGGACGTGTGGAGCGCCACCAGCTACAAGGCCCTCTACGTGGACGCCCTCGAGGCGGAAAGGGAGCGGAGGCTTCTGGGCAAGGCCCGCAAGCCCTATGTGGCCGAGGCCTTGGAGGGCCACGAGGGCCCGGTGGTGGCCGCCAGCGACTACCTCAAGGCCCTGCCCAACCTCATAAGGGGGTATCTGGACCGGCCCTTCTGCGCCCTGGGCACGGACGGCTTTGGCCGCTCGGATACCCGGGAGGCCCTGAGGGACTTCTTCGAGGTGGACGCCCGGCACATCGCCTACGCGGCCCTTGCCCTTTTGGCCGAGGAGGGCAAGGTGCCGGCTAAGACCCTGGCCAAGGCCCGCAAGGAGCTTGGGCTCGAGCTTTTGGAAACCCCGCCCCACAGGAGGTAAGGGGGTATTTTGGAGGGCAAGATGGAGCTGAAGCTTCCCGAACTGGGCGATAACGTGAGCGCCGCCACGGTGGTGGGGGTGCTGGTGAAGGAGGGGGACCGGGTGGCCCCGGGGGACCCCCTTTTGGAGCTGGAAACCGACAAGGCGGTGATGGAGGTTCCCGCGGAGGCGGGCGGGGTGGTGCGGCGGGTTTTGGTGAAGGTGGGGGACGAGGTGCGCCCTGGACAGCCCTTCTTGGAGCTGGCGGAGGAGGCTGGGGAAGAGGCCCAGGCACCGGAGGCCCCCAGGGCGGCCCCGGCGCCGCCCAAGCCCCTCGAGGCTCCCTCCCCAGCCCCCAAGGCCCCTGTTGCCTTGCCGGAGGAGGAGCGCCGCCTCATCCCCGCCGCCCCTAGCGTGCGCCGCCTGGCCCGGGAGCTGGGGGTGGACCTCCAGCAGGTGCGGGGCACGGGGCTGGCGGGGCGGATCACCGCCGAGGACGTGCGTCGGGCGGCGGGGCTTTTGGCCCCTGCGGAGCCTTCCCCCGCCGCCCTTCCCGCGGCCCAGGCCCCCAAGCTTCCCGACTTCAGCCGCTGGGGCCCCGTGCGCACCGAGCCCATGAGCGGGGTGCGCAAGGCTACCATGCGCTCCATGGCCCAGGCCTGGGCCCAGGTGCCCATGGTGACCCACTTCGACGAGGCGGACATCACCGAGCTGGAGGGCTTAAGAAAACGCTACGCCAAGCGGGCGGAGGAAAGGGGCTTTCGGCTCACCCTCACCGCCTTCCTCCTCAAGGCTCTGGCCTTGACCCTGAAAGCCTTCCCCAAGTTCAACGCCTCCATTGACCCGGAAAAGGCCGAGGTCATCTTCAAGGACTACGTGCACATCGGGGTGGCGGTGGACACCCCCCATGGCCTTTTGGTGCCGGTGATCCGGAACGTGGACCAAAAAGGGGTCCTGCGCCTGGCCAAAGAGCTTCAGGAGGTTTCCGAGAGGGCACGGGAGCGGAAGCTTGCCCCCGAGGAGATGCAGGGGGGCACCTTCAGCCTCTCCAACCTGGGGGGGATTGGGGGCACCGGCTTCACCCCCATCGTCAACTGGCCGGAGGTGGCCATTTTGGGGGTTTCCCGTTCCCAGACGAAGCCGGTGTGGGATCCGGAGAAGGAAGCCTTCCAGCCCCGCCTTGTCATGCCCTTCAGCCTCACCTACGACCACCGCCTTATAGACGGGGCTGAGGCAGCCCGTTTCTGCCGCCATCTGGTCCAGCTTCTGGAGGATCCTTTGGGTCTGGCCTTGGAATAGGGGGTGCCCGGCCCCTGGTTCTCGTGTAGTATGGGAAAGTATGCGCGTCATCGTGGTGGGAACCCGGGGCAGCGCCTTGGCCCTGGCTCAGACCCGCTTTGTGGTAGAGCGTCTTAAGGAAAGCTGGCCCGAGGCGGAGTTCAAGGTAAAGACCATCAAGACCCGAGGGGACCAGGGGGCGAGCCCCCTGGAGCAGGCCATCTTCGTTAAAGAGCTTCAGGAGGCGCTTCTTTCCCGGGAAATCGACATCGCCGTGCACTCCCTGAAGGACCTCCCCACCGAGGAACCCCCGGGGCTCAAGATCGCCGCCATACCCCGCAGGCAGGACCCCCGGGATGCCTTCTTGGGCAAGGTGTATAAGCGCCTCGAGGACCTCCCTGAAGGCGCTGTGGTGGGAACGAGCTCCATAAGGCGGAAGGCCCAGCTTCTGGCCCACCGGCCGGACCTGGTGGTGAAGGACCTGAGGGGCAACGTGGATACCCGCCTGGCTGCCTTGGGGAATGGGGAATATGACGGGATCATCTTGGCGGCGGCGGGGCTCATCCGGCTGGATCTGCGCAACCGCATCGACCAGTTCCTGGAACCCGAGGTGATGCTTCCCGCTCCCGGCCAAGGGGCCTTGGCCCTGGAGGTGCGCCAGGGGGACGATCTGGCGGAGGAGCTCTGCTACGCCCTTCACCACCACCCTTCCGCGGACCGGGTACGGGCAGAGCGGGCCTTTTTGAAGGGCCTTGGGGCCGGGTGTCTGGCCCCAGTGGGGGCCTTGGCCCAGGTGGCGGAGGACGGCACCCTCCTCCTCGAGGGGATGGTTCTCACCCCTGACGGCAAGAGCTTCATCCGGGCAGAGATCGAGGGCGACGCCTCCGAGGCCGAGGAGCTGGGATTGGAGCTGGCCCAGGACGTGTTGGAGCAGGGAGGGCGGGAAATTCTTGCCCAAAGCCGATAGGTTTGCTGGAGTTTTCCCCCGGCCTAGGGTATAGTGGGGTAGATGGCGCTTAAGCGCTTGACCCGCCAGCGTAAGGCTGTTTTGGAGGTGGTGAAGAGGGCCCACAACCACCCCGACGCCGCCTGGATCTACCAGGAGGTGCGCAAGGTGGTGCCCAAGGTGAGCCTGGGGACCATTTACCGCACCCTGGATGCCCTGGTGGAGGAGGGCTACCTCACCCCCATCACCAAGGCGGGGGAAGCCACCCGCTACGACGCCAACCTCCACCCCCACCTGCACCTGGTGTGCGAGGCCTGCGGGGAGATCGTGGACCTCGAGGTGGCCCTGCCCGACCTGGTGGCCCTGGCCCAGGAGGCCCACCCCGGGGTGGAGGTGCGCGCTGCCGAGGTGACCTTTAGGGGCCTCTGCCCCACCTGTAAGGCAGCCCCCAGGGGTTAGGCCGCTCCGGGATCGTATCGATGGACTCCTTAGCCTGGCTTTACGCCCGCCAGGGGGTGGTGGTCCTGGGCCTGGAGCGGATCCGGGTCCTTCTGGAGCGTTTGGGAAACCCGCAGGAGGCTTACCCCGTGGCCCTAGTAGGGGGGACCAACGGCAAGGGCACCACCGCCCGGGCCCTGGCGGCGGTTTTGCAGGAGACGGGCCTAAAGGTGGGCCTCTACACCAGCCCGCATCTGGTGGAGTTCCGGGAGCGGGTGGCCATCCAGGGCAAGCCCATCCCCCAAAAGACCCTCCTTTCCCTACTGGAAGAGATCCGTCCCAAAGCGGAGGCCCTGGGGGCTAGCTTCTTTGAAATAGCCACCGCCCTGGCCCTCCTCCACTTCGCCCGGGAGGGGGTGGAGTTCGCCGTCTTGGAGGTGGGCCTGGGGGGGCGTCTGGACGCCACTAACGCCACGGAGCCCGTCCTCTCCATCGTTACCAATGTGGGCCACGACCACCAGGAGCTTTTGGGCCCCACCCTGAGGGACGTGGCCCGGGAGAAGGCGGGGATTTTCCGAAAAGCGATCCCGGCCCTCACCGCCGCCAAAGGGGAGGGGTTGGCTGAGCTCAAGGAGCGGGCCCGGGAGCTGGGCACGCCCCTTTGGGTTTTGGGGGAGGCCTTTGCCCTCCTTGGGGTGGAGCCCTTAGGGGAGGGCCTGGCCTTCCGCCTCCGGCTTGGGAAAGAGGAGCGGGCCTTCCAGACCCGGCTTCTCGGCCCCCACCAGGCGGAGAACCTGGCCCTGGCGGCGGTGGGGGGAAGGCTTTTGGGCGCCCCGTGGGAGGCGGTGGCGGGAGGCCTTCTCCGGGTGGAGCACCCGGGGAGGCTGGAGCGGCTTCCCTGGCCGGGAGGCAAGGAGCTCCTCTTGGATGGGGCCCACAACCTGGAGGGGGCTTTGGCCCTTAAGGAGGCCCTCCACTTCCATGGGCTTTGGCCTGCCGCCTTGGTCCTTGCCTTCAGCCGAGAGAAGGACCACGCCGCCATGGCCGAGGCCCTTAGGGGCCTCGGCCCCGTGGTCCTCACCCGTTACCGCTCTCCCAGGAGCGCTGACCCCAATGCCCTTCTTCCCCTCTTCCCCGGGGCCTTTGTGGAGGAGGAGCCCTTAAAGGCCGTGGAAAGGGCCTTTACCCTGGAGAACCGGGTGGTGGTGGCGGGGAGCCTCTACCTGGTGGGGGAGGTGAAGCGGGCCCTTTGGGGGCTTCCCCCGGAGGAAAGGTGGCAGTAGAGCCTGCGGCTTCGCCCTAGGGGGTAGCCCAAGGAGCGGTTCAATCCAAGGCTTCCTTGAGGATGCGGGCGGCCTCCAGAAGCTCCTTTAGGGGCCGCACCAGGGCGATGCGCACCCACCCCTTCCCCCCGGGGCCAAACCCCCGGCCTGGGGCTAGGGCCACGCCCCGCTCCACCAGGCTTAGGGCGAACTCCAGGTCGTCCACCCCTTCGGGCAGGCGGCCCCAGAGGTACATGGTGGCCTTGGGGGGAAGCAGGCTGAGGGCCCCCTCGAGGGCCTCGGCCATCCCCAAGGCCCTTTCCCGGTAGACCTGGGCGAAGCCCCGGGTGACCTCCCGCGGGGTCTTGAGGGCCGCCACCCCCATGCGCAGGATGCCCGCGTACTGGTTGAAGTCCACCACTCCCTTGACCCGCTCCAGCCGCCCTATGGCCTCCTCGTTCCCCAGGGCGAAGCCCAGGCGGAAGCCCGCCAGGTTGTAGCTCTTGGAGAGGCTAAAGAGCTCCACCACCCGCTCCTTTCCCCCGGGCAGGGCCAGGGGGGAGGGGGCCTCCCCCTGGTAGACCTGGTCCACGTAGGGGTTGTCGTGGACCAGCCAAAGCCCATGCCTTTCCGCCAGGGCCAGGGCCTCCTCAAAGTAGCCCCAGTCCGCCAGGGCCCCCGTGGGGTTGTTGGGGTAGTTGAGGAGGAGGACCTTGGCTTCCTTCCAGATGCTTTCCGGCACCCGGGAGAGGTCCGCCAGGCCATCTTCCCGCAAGGGGATGAGGTGGGTCCTTAAGGAGGCCACCCGGGCCGCGCCAAAGTAGCTGGGGTAGGCCACCTCGGGCAGAAGGAGGAGGTCGTGGGGCTCGGTGAGGGCCAGGAGGAGGTGGGCCAGGCCTTCCTGGCTGCCGATGAGGGCCAGGGCCTCCCGCCTGGGGTCTAGACGCAGGCCGTAGCGGCCCTCGTACCAGCGAGAGGCCTCTTCCAGGAAGGGCAGGGTGCAGCTTTTCAGGCAGTAGCCGTAGGTGCTGGGGTCGGCGAGGGCCTCCCTTAGGGCCTGAAGGGGTTCGGGCGGGGGCAGGAGGTCGGTGGAGCCGATGGAGAGGTCCAAGAGGGGAATGCCCTTCTCCCGGGCCTTGCGTTTGGCCTCGTCCACCACCAGGAAGACCGAGGCTTCGGGCACCCTACTCATGGTGCCCCTCCCGCCAGGTCTTGCCGGTGACGAGGCTCAGGGCGTGGGGGAGGACGGGGAGGACCGCTTCCAAGGACTCCCGGGCCCCCTTGGGGCTCCCCGGCAGGTTCAGGATGAGGCTTTTGCCCCGCACCCCCGCCAGGCCCCGGGAAAGGGCCGCCATGGGGGTCTTCTCCAGGCCCCTAAGGCGCATGAGCTCGGCAAGGCCCGGCACCTCCTTGTCCAGAAGCTCCCGGGTGGCCTCGGGGGTCTTGTCCCTGGGGGCCAGGCCCGTGCCCCCATTGGTGAGGATCAGGTCCAGGCCCTCCCGGTCGGCCCAAAGCCGGATGACCTTCTTGATCAGGGGAGGCTCATCGGGGACGATCTCGTAGGCCGCCACCTCGAAGGGCCCAGCCTTTAGGGCCTCGCGGATGGCCAGGTGGGTGGTGTCCTCTCGCTCCCCACGGAAGCCCTTGTCGGACACGGTCAGGATGCCCACGCGGAACATTTGTCAAGAGCTTACCCCTTGGAAGACCCTTTGCAAAAGGGTGCGGGTGTAGCGCAGGGTGTCCTCGAGGGCTCCTTGGTCCAAACGGGCAAAGGTATCCGTGGGCCAGTGCCAGTTGGGGGGCACCCCCTGTTCCAGCCGGATCAGGGAAAGGCAGGGAAAGCCCCTTCGCGCCAGGGGCAGGGTGTCGAAGTAGGCCAGGCGGTAGCGGAGGGGCCTGGCCCCCGGGGTGGTGCGGGCGGCCTCGAGGAGGGCCCCCCGGTAGGGGAAGTAAAGGAGCATCCCCTCCCCTTCCGCATAGAAGAGCTCCCCCTGGCCCACGTTGTCCAGGTTGAGGACCAGGGTGCCTGGGGGAAGATGCGGGATCAGGGCCTTGGCCCCCAGGGCCCCCACCTCCTCGCAACCCGTGAGGGCCAGGCCCAGCCGCCACCCCTCAGGGGGCTCGGTCTCCAGGAAGAGGGCGGTGGCCACCGCCACCCCGCTCCCATTGTCGTTACCCCCTTCCACGTAGGGGGCTTTAAGCTCCCGGTGGAGGAGGGCGGCCTGGGCCAGGAAGTAGAGGCCCACGGGCCACCTCAGGGGAGTGAGGGCGAGAAGGGGCGCCAGGAAAGCCAGAAGGGCATTCAAGAGGAAGTTGGCCCGGAAGTGGCGCACCCTTTTGGGGTGGTAGAGGAAGAAGGTTTTGGCGGTGTCCACGTAGGCCATGAGGACCAAGGCCTTTGCCCCCTGGCCCTTCCAGGCCAAGAGGTTGTGCGAAGGGTGGCGGTCCAGGAGGAAGCCCCAGGGCCTCCAGCCGTTGAAGTAGAGGAAGAAGCCCAGGGCTCCCAGGAGGGGGAGCACGGGGGAAGCGGGGGCGAGCCCCAGGAGGAGGCTGATGAGAAGGAGCTCCGGGCCATAGCTTTGCACGCCCCGGAAAGGGATTTCCTGGACGGGTATTCCCTGGCCCTCCAGAAAAGACTTCAGGCGCTGGAAGGCTTGGGCCTCGAGGGCCGTGGCGCTCCCCCGGTGGGGGAGGCGGAGGAGCCGGAGCACGGCTTTCACCGTTTCCACGCCCTAAGCATAATGGGCCCATGTGGACCTTCCCCGAGCGCTTTGCCGGGCGGTACGTGGTCCTCGAGCCCCTCTCCCTGGTCCACCTGCCGGGCTTCCTGGCGGGGTTTGACCCCGAGGTCTTCCGCTTCCTAAGCCGCGCCCCCAAGGAGGCGGACGAAAGGGCCTTGCGGGAGCACCTGGAGGCCCTTCTTTCTGAGCCCGGGCGGGTGAACTGGGCCCTCCGCCCCACGCCCGCCCTCCAGACACCCGCCCCCGGCCTTTCCCTGGCCGGACGCATCTCTGTCATCGCCCCCGACCCGGAAAACCGCAAGCTGGAGATCGGCACCATGCTCTTTCGGCCCTTCTGGGGCACCCCGGTCAACAAGGAGGCCAAGTACCTCCTCCTGCGCCACGCCTTTGAGGTCCTGCAGGCCGAAAGGGTGCAGTTCAAGGTGGACCGGAGGAACGAGCGGAGCCAGCGGGCTTTGGAGTCCCTGGGGGCGGTGCGGGAGGGGGTGTTGCGCAAAAACCGCCGGCTTCCCGACGGCACCTTCCGCGACGACGTGTTCTACAGCATCCTGAGGGAGGAGTGGCCTAAGGTGAAGGCCCAGTTGGAGGCGCGCCTTTATGGAGGTTTGGGAAGCGGTTAGCGGCCTCGTGCTCCTCCTCACCTACCTGGGCCTGGCCCTGGGGGGGCTTCCCGGCTACCGCATGAACCGGGCGGGGGTGGCCCTGGTGGGGGCGAGCTTTTTGGTCCTCCTCGGCACCCTGGACCTGGAGGAGGCCTGGCGGGCCCTGGACGCCAAGACCCTCACCTTTCTCTTCGGGGTCATGGTCCTGAACGCCCACCTGGGCTATGCGGGCTTCTTCGGCCTGGCGGCGGAGCGGTTGCTGGCCCTGGCGAGGACCCCCCTGGCCCTCCTCCTCTCCCTCACCCTGGGCGGCGGCCTCCTCTCGGCCCTCTTCCTCAACGACACCATGGCCCTCCTCCTTACCCCCCTCGTGCTTTCCGTGGTGCGGGGCCTGGGGCTGAACCCCGTGCCTTACCTCCTGGCCCTCATGGGAGCGGTGAACACGGGAAGCCTCATGACCCCCACGGGCAACCCCCAGAACATCGTGGTGGCCAGCCTCTCGGGCCTCTCCTACCTGGGCTTCGTGAAGGCCCTCTGGCCCGTGGCCCTCCTGGGCCTCTTCCTGCAGGTGGCCTTGCTGACCCTGCTTTACCCCGAGGTGCGCTCCCTGAAGCCTTTGCCTCCCTTGCCCCCCTTGCGCTACCGCCTCCACCGCCCCCTCCTGCGGAAGGGGTTCCTTGTGGCCCTCGGGCTTTTCCTGGCCTTCCTCCTGGGCTACCCCATGGCCCAAGGGGCCTTGGTGGCGGCGGGGCTTCTCCTCTTCACCCGCCGCCTCCGCTCGGAGCGCTACTTCCTGCGGGTGGACTGGGAGCTTTTGGTGATGTTTGGGGGGCTTTTCATCGTCACCGAGGGGGTGAGGCGGCTGGGCCTGGTGGAGGCCTTCCTCCCCCTGGCGCAAAGCCCCTTGGGGCTCCTCCTCGCCGCCACCCTCCTTTCCCTCCTCATCTCCAACGTGCCCGCGGTCTTGCTCCTGGCCCCCTTGGTGCAGGAGCCCAAGGACTGGCTCCTTCTGGCCGGGGGCAGCACCCTGGCGGGGAACCTCACCCTTTTGGCCAGCGTGGCCAACCTCATCGTGGCCGAAGGGGCGGGCAGGGAGGGGGTGCGGGTGGGCTTCCTGGAGCACCTCCGCTTCGGCCTGCCCTTGACCCTGCTGAGCCTGGCCTTGCTTTACGCCCTACTTTAGCCGGGCCTCGAGCCACCCTCCGATGGCCAGGACCCGCCCGTCCTCGGCGTAGGGCCCCACCACCTGGAGCCCCACGGGCATCCCCTCCACCCGGGCGAAGGGCAGGGTGAGGGTGGGCACCCCCAGAAGGCTAAAGGGCAGGGTGAGGGTGATGAAGGCCTCCCGGTGGCTCTTCTTCCCCGATTCCAGCTCCACCTCCTCCGTGCCCAAGGGGGGCGCGGGGAGGGGCTGGGCGGGGAGGAGGAGGGCATCCACGCCCCTTAGGGCCTTCACCAGCTGAAGGCGCAGGGCCTCCCGTTCCGCCACCGCATCCCGGTAGTCCTTCTCCGTGAGGGCAAGCCCCGCCAAGAGGGCCTCCCGCACCTGAGGCGAGAAACCTTCGGGGTGCTCCCTTAGGGCCTTTTCGTGGATGCGGGCCGCCTCGTAGCGCACCAGGCGGGTGTAGACCTCATAGACCCCGGGTAGGGGTAAGGATACCTCCCTTACCTCGGCCCTCAAGGAGGGGAGCTCCTCTAGAAGCCTCTGGAAAGCCCTGCGCACCTCCACCCCCAAACGGCCCTCCAGGAAGTCCAGGGGCACGCCGAAGGTGGGGTTCTGGGGGCCCTCCAAGGGGATGCTTTCCCCGGCCAGGATCTCCGTGAGGAAGTGGGCATCCCGCACCGTCTTGGCGATGGGCCCCGCATGGTCGGTGGAGCGGGAAAGGGGCAGGGCCCCCTCCAGGCTCACCCGGCCGAAGGAGGGCTTGAAGCCCACCACCCCGTTGAAGGCGGCAGGGATGCGGATGGACCCCCCGGTGTCCGTGCCCAAGGAGGCGAGGCCGATCCCCAAGGCCACAGCCACGGCGCTTCCGCCGCTAGAGCCCCCCGCCTGACGGGTGGGGTCGATGGCGTTTTTCACCGGGCCCGTCCAGGGGTTTTCCCCGGTGATGCCCAGGGCCACCTCGTGCATGTTGGTTTTGGCGAAGATGAGGGCTCCGGCTTCCCTCAGGCGCCTTACCGCCTGGGCCTCCTCGGGAAGGGGAGGGAGGGGGGCTTGGGTGCCCGCGCGGGTGGGCATGCCCTTCACGGGAAAGAGGTCCTTCACCGTGAGGGGCAGGCCGTGGAGGGGTCCCCGCACCGCTCCCCGCCTAAGCTCCTCCGTAAGCCTTTGGGCTTCCCGCCTTGCCCCCTCCTCGTCCAGGTAAGCCAAAGCGTTGCGGTCTTGGAAGACCCGGGCTCGTTCCAGGGCTTCTTCCAATAGGTTCAGGGGGGTGGTCTCGCCGCGCTCCAGGAGGGCCTTAGCTTTGAGCAGGTCCATGCTCTATTATAAAAGCCTCTTCTCCCCGCCCCTGTAGGGCCTTTCGCCCCGGCCAGGTGTAGCGCACCACCTCCCGGTCCTTAAGGGCCAGGGCGATGAGCTCGTCGGTGGAGAGGCGGCTTTCCACCTCCAGCACCACGGGGAGCTGGGCTTGGGTCACGGGGTGCTTGGGGGCGAAAAGGGTGCAGCATTCCTCGTCGGGAAGGATGGAAAGGGGGTAGGTGCCGATGCGCAAGGCCTCGGCTTTGATCTCCTCCTTGTGGAAGCCGATGAGGGGGCGGAAGACGGGGAGGGTGGCGGCCTGGTTAACCACATGAAGATTTTCCAGGGTCTGCGAGGCCACCTGGCCCAGGCTGTCCCCGGTGACCAAGGCCAGGGCCCCCTCCTCCTTGGCAATGGCCTCGGCGATGCGGAGCATGTAGCGGCGGTAGAGGACCACCCGGTAGGCCTTGGGGGCCTCGAGGATGATCTCCCGCTGCACCTCACTGAAGGGAACCAGGTGGAGGGTGATGCGGTGCTGGAAGCGCACCAGGCGCTCGGCGATGGCCTTGGCCTTCTCCCGGCTCTGCCCGGAGAGGAGGGGGAAGGGGTGGAAGTGCACCAGGGCCACTTCCGCCCCCCGGCGCATGAGGCGGTAGGCGGCCACGGGGGAGTCAATCCCCCCGGAAAGGAGGGCCACCACCTTTCCGGAAACCCCGGGGGGAAGCCCTCCCCGTCCCGGGTGGCGTTCCAACTCCAAAAGGGCGGCGTTGGGCAGGATGCGCACCACCCACTCCCTTTCCGCTCCCTTGAGCTGTACCCTGGCTCCCGTCTTCTCCTTCACGAAGGCCCCAAGGAGTCGCTCGATCTCGGGAGAGGTCAGGGGGAAGGTCTTATCGGAGCGCTTGGCGGTGATGCGGAAGCTTTCGAAGCGCTCCCTCGCAAGGGTCTCCTCCAAGGCGGCCTCGAGGGCCTTTAGATCCGGGGGAGTGCGCAGGACCCGGGCGAAGCCTTCCACCCCCAGGGTGTCCTTCAGGCGTTCCTTGGCCTCGGGCCAGGCTTGCTGGGGCAGCCGGAAGAGGAGGGCCATGGGCCACTCCGTCTCCAACCGGGCCGCCGTGCCCTGAAGGGCCTCCTTTATATGGGCCTTGGCCTTCCTCAGGAAAAAGGGGCGGTTTTCCCCTTTCAGGGCCAGCTCGTGAAACAGGTTGACCAGAACCAGGGTTTCCATGGTCACGGGCAGAGACCTTTCACCGCCAGGTAAAGGCGGCTGCATAAAGAGCCTTGCCGGGCGGCTTCCCTAAGCTCCTCGGGCCGGCCAAAACGGTAGGCCCGGTAGTAGGTCTTGCCGGGCTTGGGCTCGGGAAGCTCAGGCCTGGCGAGAAGCCTGGCCTCCACCACCCAAAGCTCCAGGGTGTAGGCGGGGCGCTCCTCCACCCCGAAGGCCGCGGGCCGGAGGACCTCCACCCCGGCTCCCAGCTTCTCCCAGCCTACCCTTAGGGCCCCTTCCTCCGGGCTTTCTCCATCCCCAAGGCTCACCGCCGGAAGGCCCCAGGCCCCGCCGAACTCGGGGTCCTCCTCGGGGCGCTTCACCAACAGAAGCCCTTCCTCGCTCCAGGCGGCCAGGGCCACCGCGCGCTTAAGGGGCTTGGCCGTCTGCACCCAACCAGCCTAGCAAAACCCTGGCCCAGGTGCAAATCAGGCCAGGCGGAGGGGCTCCACCTCCACCGGGGTGGAGTGGAAGGTGCTCCCGCCTCCCAGGTCGGTGAGCCTTTCCGAGGTGAGGTGGTTCACCCCCTTGCCGTCCGGGGCCCACTTCTCCCACCAGGTGCCCTCGAGGACCACCGTCCCCGGGATGGGGGCCTCCGTCACCCTGGCCTTGCGCACCACCTGGCCCTGGGGGGAGCGGAGGTAGACCAGGCCGCCGTCCGTAACCCCCCGGGCCGCCGCGTCCAGGGGGTGGATGAGGAGGACGGGCTCCCTCCCTTCCGCCTCCACCAGTTCCCGCACGTTCCCGTAGGTGGTGTTGAGGAAGCGGTGGGCCGGAGGGGTGAGGAGGATCAAGGGGTAGTCCGGCAGGGGCTCGGTGGGGATGACCTCCGGCGGGGGGCTGAAGCGCACGGGGCCCTTGGCGAAGGGCAGGAAGGGCTTGGGGAGGTGGAGCTTCACGAAGCCTTCCCGCTTGAGCCGCTCCAGGGTGATCCCCTCTAGGTAGGGGTGGTCGGTGTCCAGGAGGCTTCTGGCCACGTCTTCCGCCTCCCAGTAGAGGGTGGGCTCCTTTAGGCCAAGCCGCTGCGCCAGTTCCCGGAAGACCCGGGTGTTGGGCTTAGCCTCCCCTTCTGGGGGGGCCAGGGGCTCGTTCCAGGAGAGGTAGTAGTGGCCGTAGCTGGTGTAGAGGTCGGGGTGCTCGTAGAAGAGGGTGGCGGGGAGGAGGTAGTCCGCGTAGCGGGCGGTTTCCGTCATCACCTGCTCCAGGACCACGGTGAAGAGGTCTTCCCGCAAGAGGCCCTCCTTCACCCTCCCCGTGTCCGGGGCCACCACCACCGGGTTGGAGTTGAAGACGAAGAGGGCCCTTATGGGGGGATCCAAGCGGGTGAGGGCGCTGGCCAGCCGGTTCATGTTCACCCGGCGCACCTGGGGGTTGGGCCGGAAGTACCCCTCGTGGGGGCGCGCTCCTTCCAGGAGGTGCCTTCCCCCCAGGAAGCGCTTATTTAGGGGAAAGGCCCCGCTGGTGGAGAGCATGGCCCCGCACCCCGGGTAGCGCCAGGCCCCCAGGAGGGCGGGAAGGAGGATCACCGCCCTTAGGGCATTGCCCCCGCCGGGGTGGCGGGTCATGCCGTAGCCCACCCTTACGAAGACCCGCTTCGCCTCTCCCAGCTCCCGGGCCAGCCGTTCTATGGCCTCCTCCGGCACCCCGGTGAGGGCGCTGGCCCTTTGGGGCGTCCACCTCGCCGCCTCTTCCTGGAAAGCCTCCACCCCTGTGGCCGCTTCCTCCAGGTAGGCCCGGTCCACCCAGCCTTCCCGGAAGAGCACGTGGGCGAGGGCGTAGGCCAAGGCGGCGTCGGTGCCGGGCCGGAGCTTGAGGTGCTCATCGGCGAAGCGGCTCGTGGGGTTCTCGTAGGGGTCCACGTGGACCACCTTGGCCCCCCGGCGCCTGGCCTCCTTGAGGAAGGGGGTGAGGTGGCTGTTGGTGGAGAGGCTGTTGATGCCCCAAAGAAGGATGTAGCGGGCGTTTTCCGGGATTTCCTCGGGATCTGGGGCCAGGCGGGGCCCGTAGGTCATCTCCCAGGCGGCGCTCCCCGCAGTGGCGCAGATGGTTTCCTCTAGCTCGCTGGCCCCGATGGCCCGGAAGAAGGCCAAGGGGTGCTGGTTCTCCACGAGGCCCATGGTGCCCGCGTAGTGGTAGGGCAGCACCGCCTCCCCCCCGTGGGCGTCCAGGATGGCCTTGAGCCTTTCCGCGATCTCCCCCAGGGCCTCCTCCCAGGAGATCCTTTCAAAACGGCCTTCCCCTTTCCGCCCCACCCGGCGCATGGGGTAGAGGAGGCGTGCCTTTGCCCTTTCCGGGTAGCGGTAGGTCTTGGCGCAGGCGAAGCCCCGGGTGACGGGGTGGTTGGGGTCCCCTTCCACCCGCACGAGCCTCCCCTCTTCCAGGGTGAGGAGGAGGCTGCAGGCGTCGGGGCAGTCCAGGGGGCAGGTGGCGCGGGCCTTCATGGCCTCTATAGTAGCCCCAAGGCCTCGAGGGCGCCGCAACGCTCCTCATAAAGGTCCGGCATGAGCCCTGGGGGCTCGTCCAAGCGGAGGAGGTAGCCCTCCTCGTAGGTGGGCCAGCGGGGCCAGCCCCGGGGCTCCCCCTCCCGGGCGAAGCTCACCCAGTAGCGGCGCATGCGCTTGCCCAGGGCCTCGGCCTTTTCCCGGGCTTCGGCGCTGAGGAAAAGCGGAAGAAAGGGCATTTCCTCGAGGTTTCCGAAAAGGGGGGCGAGCTCCAGGCCGTGGAAGGCCCCAAGTCCCTCCCAGCCTGGGACCCGGAAGGTGAAGAGGTAGGCATAGGTGGGGGCGAAAGGGGCCTGGAGCCTTGCGGCCTTTAAGGAGGGGCAGAGGAGGAGCAGATCGGTTTGGGCCTGGCCCCAGGCGGCTCGGGGCTCGGAAAAACGCTTCTGATACACCCCTTTCAAGGCCTCGCGTTGCTGTTGGGTAAGGCCTTGGGCGGCAAGCTTTTGGCCGAACTCCTCCCAACGCCTTGGTCCCAGGAGCCAGGCTAGACCCGGGAAGGCGAGTTCCTCCAGGTTGGCCCCTGCCAAGAGGGGGATACCCCGGGCCTGCCCCTTCCGGAGGGCCTCCGTGGGGCTTTCCGGAAGCAGGACCCCCAGATGGGGTTTGAAGGGGGAGCTGGGAAAACCCAGTACGGCGGCGTTGACGTCGGGAGGGGTCTCCCTTTCCTCAGGAAGGAGGCGGGAAAGGGGAAGGCGGCGGAGACAGGCCAGGTCCTCTGGGGAGCAGCCCAGGTTCTTGGCCCACCGTTCCCCGAAGGGGAAGTCCCTTTCCAAGGGACGCACCTGGTGGCACCCCCCCGACTGGAGGATGGCTTTGTGGAAAAGTCCCTGGGCCTCCGGGGTGGCCAGGAGGGTGCAGACCAGCATGCCCCCAGCGGATTCCCCGAAGAGGGTTACGTTTTGGGGGTTCCCGCCGAAATAGCGGATATAGCGTTGCACAAACCGAAGGGCCTCCACCAGGTCCAGAAGCCCATAGTTCCCCACGGCTTTGGGGTTCTCCTTTTCTAGAGCGGGCAGGGCCAGAAACCCCAGGGGCCCTAGGCGGTAGTTTACCGAGACCACCACCACGCCCTCCTGGGCCAGATGGTGCCCACCGTAGATGGGCTCGGCGGCGCTTCCCGAGGTGAAGCCACCGCCGTGCAGGTAGACCATCACGGGAAAGCCTTCCGGGGGCGGGAGTTCCAGGGGAAGGAAAAGGTTGGCCACCAGGCAGTCCTCCCTCTGCGGGGGGATGTATCCCCCCAGCCGGGCGGTGGTCCCAGGGGTTTGGGGGCAGGCTACCCGCTCCCTTCCCACCCCAGGGGGCCAGGCGGCCACGGGCCTTGGAGCTTCAAAGCGGCTCGCTTGCGCATAGGGCAGGCCGTAGAAGGCGATGGCGCCCTTTTCGATCTGGCCTTGGGCAGGTCCGAGGGGGGTGCGGACCGTGATCCCCTGGGCCAGGGCAAGGCCTGAGGTCAGGGTGAGGATAGCGGCTCGCAGGAGGCTGATGGGGCTCCTCATATCCAAACCTTTCCAGATTGTACCTGAGGATGTTCATGGGAGAGGGAGGTTGCGAACAGTTGCCCCCCAGCCCCCCTTTCCCCACCCCCCACCAAGTCCTGCTCCCAAATCCCGTCTTCCCCCACAACCTCCCTTCGTACAGGGCAAAAGGCTTAGCCCTCTAGAATGTTCCCTAGGGGTCTAGACGTGAAGGGGAAGAAACGCAAAGGCAAGGGCAAAAGGCCCCAGTCCTTCGTCGGCCTGGAAGCCCTCCTCGTTTTTCCTGACCACGGGGACTACGTGGCCACCCTGGACCTGATGCGTCGCTTCTCCGCCGCCTTCCGCTTCGCCTACAACAGGCTTCAGGAGGGGGAAAAGCGGGAGGATCTGAAAAAGGAAGACGGCCCCCTCTGCACCCTCTTCCGCCTCAACACCCGCTACGCCGACGACGCCATCCTGAAGGCCCAGGCCCTCCTCACCGCCCAAAGGGAGCTGGGGGAGAACCCCCGCAAGGTGGTCTTCGGGGGGAGGAAACTTCTTGCAGACCTGGCCCGGCTCAAAAAGGCGAACCTGCCCCTTTACGAACGCCGCAAACGGGAGTGGCGGGAAAGGCGCAAGGGCATGCTCTACGCCCGTGGGGATAAGAGCAAAAAGGGCAACCCCCACCTGCGCTTGGTGGTGCAGGACGGAAGCCTCTTCGGGGC
>NZ_JAKEDU010000015.1:0-27185 GCF_021462405.1 Thermus tengchongensis
GGAGAGGGAAGTGGGGCAAAGTCTATGCAGGGCTACTTAGGTTTTCACGGTAAATCGGGGTACAGGAGGCTCGAACCCAACCTTATCACGGCTCCCAACCGCGACGGAGGCACCTAACAACGGGTGGAGCGAGGGGTGTGGGGTTTGCCTGGCTTCTTCGTCTCGCGGCAAGCGCTCCAGCACGTTCATCCCCTGGAGGCGAAGCGCGGAGCTGGTTTACCAAGGGGAAGGCACCTTACACTCCATCCCTTAAGCCATATCCGGAGGCCATACCTTCAGGTACTTTGCCGCCACCCGCCAAAGCCCCACATCAAAGGTGGCCATGAGGACAGGCACCCCCAAGGTCTCCTGCCAGAGAAGGGCCGCGACAAGATGGGTGGCGTCATAGCCCCGCAGACCTTCCCGCCAGGCCAGGTCCCGCGCCATCTCCAGGAGGAGATCGGTCACCCGCAGGCGGTGCAGGCGGGGCCAGTCCTCCAGGAACGCACCCAAGGCGCTTTGGCCCTCCTCCCGCGCCAGGGCTCCCGTGCGCACCGCTTTGGCCAGGGCGGCGGCCATCTCCACCTGGGCCACCGCCGCGGTGCCCACGGTCTCAGCCCCACGAAGGAGGGTCCGCACCTCGTCGCTGCCCGCCTCGGCCACGTAGCGCTTGACCAGGGCGCTGGTGTCCAGGTAGACCACGGGGGCCACTACCGCTCCTCCACCAGGAGATCCGCCACGCTGGCCCGGCTATAGGCCACAGGCTCCCGGTCGGGAAGCCGCCCCTCCCCCAGGTCCAGAAGGCCCAAGGTGGCCAGAGCCTGGAGGCGGGCCTCGAGGCCTGAGCCTTCGGGCACCAGGCGGGCCACGGGCCTCCCCCGGTCCGTCAGGAGCAGGCTCTCCCCTTGGCGCACCTTGCGCAGGTAAAAGCCCAGACGGTTCTTGAGGAGGCGGAGGGGCACCCGTTCCATGTAGCTATCTTATCACAGCAAGTAGCTGCATCTGAGGGCCTTTGGGAACTCCAATGCTCTTCCAGGTTTCTCTATTCCTGCAGATGAGCCTCCCAAACTCCAAGAGGTGGACCAAAAACAAGAAGCCGTAAAATGACAGCATGCGCAGGAAAAGCCCCTTGCCTTTGCCCCGGCTTGCCCTTGCGGCCCTCTCGGCTCTGGTCCTCCTCCTCTCCGCCTGCCAGAACCTCCTTCAGGTGACCAGGCCCCCCGTGGAGGCCCTGGCGGGGACGGGGGAGCTCCTCGAGGCCCGCCCCGGCGAGACCCGCCAGGTGAAGGTCCGCCTGGCCCAGGGGGCGGAGAGTGCTGAGGTCTACCTGCGCCTGGCCGACCCCTGCGCCAAGGACACGAGCTACTGCCCCGGCTGGGACGCCACCCGCTACCCCGGGGTGGAGCACACCCGGGAGCGGTTCACCCTCACCGCTAACAACCCTGAGGCCACCTTCACCCTCAGCGTGGCCCAGGACGCCCTGCCCCAGGGGCCCTTCAAGTGGGAGCTGGTGGCGGTGGACCAGGGGGGCAGGGAGTGGACCTTCCCCGTGTACCTGCGCATCCCCTACGGGGACCGGGGGGCGGTGGAGACCCTGCGGGAGTGGCGCGCCCGGGCCGGCCTCCCCGGCGTGGAGGAGGACCCCGAGTGGGCCTGGCGGGCCTGGCTCCACAGCCGGTACATGGCGATGAACCATCCTAACGAACTGTCCCACGACGAGGACCTCTCCCAGCCCTTCGCCAGCGAGGAGGGTCGGAGTGCAGGACGGGTGGGCAACGAAACGCATAGCTTCCGGCGCCTGAACGGCCAGCCCTCTTGGTCTCCGGATCAGAACCCGGTCAACGCATGGATGACCGGCCCCTTCCACCGCTTCAACCTCACCTACCCCTGGCCCCTGCGGGTGGGCTCGGGGGCCTACCGGGATGTGGGACCGGTGCCGGGGCTCGGGGACGGTTGGGGGCGTTCCTGGTTCAACTTCCCCAACCTCTCCCCTTGGACCTCGGACCGCCCGGTGCGGGAAGTCCTCTTCCCGGCCCCGGGGATGCCGGTTCCCCTGGCCACCTTTGGCGGTCGGGAGAACCCCAACCCCACCTACCCCTGCTCCCACCCCGAGGCTCCCCGCCAGCGCCCCTTCCTCACCCAGGAAGGGCTCACCTGGGACGACGGCCAGGGGGTGGTGCGGAACCCCATCGGCTTCCCCGTCACCCTCATGACCTTCGCCCAGCAGGACACCCGGGTCCTGGAGGCCAGGGTGGTGAGGGTGTCCGACCAGGCGGTGAACCCGGTCTGCGCCTACGGGAGCCTGCAGTACTGGGAGGACCGCTCCTCCTGGCGGGATGTGGGCCTCCGGATCCTCCAAAGGTTGGGAGCGGTCATCATCTTCCCCCACAAGCCCCTCACCCCCGGAGCGGAGTACGAGGTCTACCTGAAGGCGGAGATCGGCTCCCAGGTGTGGGAAAGGAGCTGGCGCTTCCAGGTGGAGTAGGAAAGGAACCTCTGGCTCCTGCAGCTCCGGTAGGAAAGGGAAGAGGGGGGCGGGGCCCGGAACCCCGCCCCTCTTGGCTTTGCCCTTCAGAGCTTCTTTTCCGCCGCCCGCTTCACCCCGGCCACGCACCGGGCCGCCTGGAGGGGTGGCAGGTCCAGGCAGAGGGCCTCCGCCCGCTTCCTGTCCTTGACCGCCGAGAGCAGGGCGCTTCCCAGGGCCCCGGTGCACACCGTCCCGTCGGGGTTGGCCCCCTCGCAGAGGCGCCAGGCGGCCTGGAGGTTTTCCTTGGGCCGCCGCTCCACCATCTCCATGGCCGCCCCCACCTGGCAGTTAAAGAGCAGGGGGCCCCGTACCTTGCCGCACTCCTCCTTGACCCTGGCCTCGCCTCCCCGGGCGTAGGCTCCCCGGCCCACGTAGCGGGCGCAGGCTTCGGGGTCGGGCAGGCGCTCGCACAGCCGCACGGAGGAGGGGAAGACCACCAGGCGCAGGCCCATCACCTTGGAGCAAGCCCGGGCGGCGGGACCGGAAAGCCCCTGGCAGTACCGCTCGGGGAGGCCCTGGATCTCCTGGGGGATGCGGGCGGCGAAGTACCCCTGTAGGCAGAGGGCCTGCCCCTCCGAGGCCCGGCACAGGGCCGCGGCCAGGGCGGGGGGCAGGAAGGCCAACCCCTGGCCCTGGCGGTAGGGAGGGGCCTCGGCCCACGCCCTGTAGCGGTGGGCAAGGGCCAGGGCCCCCAGCAACCCCAGCAGGGCCAGGAGGGCTGCCAGGAGGCGCTTTGCCCTCACCCTTGCGAACCTACCGGAGGTTGGGCAGGAGCCGCTTGGCCTCCTCGATCTCCGCCCTGCTCAGCCGCCCCTCCCACTCCGGAGCCAGGGACTTGGCCAGGTCGTTCCCACCAGCGGCGGCCTTCAGGAGCCAGGCGTAGCCCTGGGCCCGGCCGCCCGGCAGGTGTCCGTCCAGGAGGCAGAGGCCGTAGATGGCCATGCCCTGAACGTACGCCCTGCTCTGGCTAGCTAGATCACAGGCTTTCTTGGGATCTTTTGGCTCTCCGGCCACCCCGAAGTAGTAGGCCGTGGCGAGGAAGGAGGTAGGTTGCGGGCCCATGCCCACAAGCTGCTTCGCCAGGGCGATGGCCTTGGCCTGGTCGGCAGGCCCGCCGTAGCCGTAGTAGTACATGGGCACTAGGAAGTTCCCCGCAAGCAGGTACCCCTTGTTCATGGCCTCCTCCCAGAGCGCCCGAGCCTTGGCCCAGTCCTGGGGTACGCCTGCAGTAGGGACTCCGACCAAGTGGAACCGTGCCAGGACAGATAGGCTTATCGGATCCCCTGTCTTGGCTAGCTCAACAGCCCTTCTTGCAGCGGAAGCTACTGCCTCTGTGTTGAACTGCCCGGTGCTGTGCGCCTCCACGTATGCGTTCAAAGCCTGCAGCGCTCTGCCCCCAGGGTAGCCACGGGAGCCGGCTTCTTCCAAAAGGGAGAATCCTCGTTTGGAGTCGGCGGGCACCCCATATCCGTTTAGGTAGATGAGGGCCAGAACGGCGCTCGCCCAGCCGCTCCCTTTACCCCTGGCCCACTCCAGGTAGGACCTGGCCTTTGCTAAGTCGCGGGGGTAGGTGATCCCGTTGAGGTAGAGGATCCCAATGGCCGCCCCCGCTTCGGCATCGCCTTGGTTGTAAGCCTCGATAAGGGCGCGCGTGACCTGTGCGTCCCCAGCCTGGGCTTTGGCTACAAGCTCCCATCCCTCCTGCCAGGACAAGGCTAGGGCAGAGTGGGGCAAGACTACCAAGAGGGCCGAGAAAAGGCTACGCTTGAGAAGGCTTCCCATCTCGTTCACCTCGCAAGCAGTATATCCAGCCTGGATGAGAAGCCTACCACGGTTGCTCTGCCAAGAGGCTTCGAGCTATCTCCACCTGCCTTCTATGCTTCTCCACCTGCAGTTTGTTCGGTCCGTAGGGGATTTTAGTAAACCATCCAGAGGGGTCTATCCACTGGTTGGTTCCACCCCCTCCGCCCCCTCCGTCGTCCTCGTTCCCGTTGCTTTGGGAGGCATCCGTGTTTGTTTGGGTAGTAAGCTCGTCTGTCGGCTTGGTAAGTTCGTCTGTCAGCCTGCTGGTGGGCTCGTCTGTCGGCTGGGTGAGGGTTTGGGATTGCGAAGGGTCCGTGCTCTGGTTGCTGGGGTCTGTGCTCTGGTTGCTGGGGTCCGTGCTCTGGTTGCTGGGGTCCGTGCTCTGGGTGGTTTGTGTGGGCGGCTCTGGTGGCTCTTTTATCAACTCACAGTTATTCTGTGTGCTCGTGTTCACCAGCCGACTTTCCACCCTCGAGGTGAACCCCGCCGTCCCCCTCGAGGACACCCCCACCACGTCGGGGCTCCAAACCTTCCAGTCCTGCCAGGTCTCGGTGACGGTGACGCTCCCGATGTAGCCGGGAGGGCAGGCTTCCGTCCGGGTCTGGGTGTAGGCGCGAAGGAGCTGGGAAGCGGGAGCGGTGTAGGCCCCAGGGGCGACCTGGCGGCAGCTTCCGTCCTCGCACAGGGTGCCCGGCAAGGGGCCGGAGTAGGTGGCAGACACCGTCGAGGTTGCCTAAGTACCCCGTCGTGGCTTGCGCCACGACGGGGGCCCCAAAGAGGCGATCAGCAAGCCGCCTTGGCTTTAGCCGATGGGGCAACTCTTGTGCGCGGGTGTTCAGTACCCACGGCGTGGGAGAAACCCCTGGGCGCGTATACTGAACGCATGGAGGCGCCCCTCGCCTACCTCCAGGAGGCCGTGAAAAGGCTGCGGGAGGCCCTGGACCTCGAGGCCCTCTACCTCTTCGGGTCCTACGCCCGGAACACCGCCGACGCCCGCTCTGACCTGGACCTCCTGGTGGTGGCCCGCACCGCCCTGCCTCCCCTAAAGCGCATCGGGTTGGTATTGGAGCTCCTTCAGGACGCGCCCAGGCCCGTGGAGGTCCTGGTGCTCACCCCGGAGGAGCTGGCCGAAAGGCGGGAACTTCCCTTTCTGCAAGGCGTGCTGAAGGAGGCTGTACCCCTTTATGAGCGCGGAAAAGAGGCGGCTTGAGGGGGAGCGCTGGCTCCTCCAGGCCGAGGACGACCTGGAGGCGGGCAAAGCCCTCCTGGCCGCGGGGAAGTACGCCCAGGCCGCCTTCATGGCCCAGCAGGCGGGGGAAAAAGCCCTGAAGGGCCTCTGGCTTGCCCTGGGGCTGGACCCTTGGGGGCACAGCCTCGCCCGGCTCATCAAGGACCTGCCCGGGGAAAGGGGGGAAAGGCTCAGACCCTTACTCCAGCAAGTCTTGCCCCCAACAGGGGCCTATCCGGATGGAGCCATCCACAGCCGCTCCGCCTCCTCGTCCATAAGGCCGTACAACCACGCCACCAGCCGGTCCACGAGCCTATCGGTGGCCTCCAGGCGGCGGTAGAGGGGCCGAAGCTCCTCGAGGGCCCTCTGGCTTTCCTCCATAAGCCGGGCCAGGGTTTTGGGCGTGGTGGGGACCCTCTTGGCCCGGAAGCGCTCCACGATGGCCTCCACGCCCCCTTCCAACCCGTGCCGCGGCTACTCCTCGGCAAGCCACTCTTGACCGAGCCGGTCCGCCTGCGGGAAGGTGTGCTTCACCCACTCCCGCCACTCCCCCTCGAGGGCCAGCCGTTCCCCTTGGGTGCGCTGCATCTCTTGGGCCAGGTAGGCCAGGAAAGCCGCCACCACATCCCTCCTGCCCGCCTGGAGTTGGGCGCGAGCCCAGGCCTCAAGGGCTTCGTACTCCTCTTGCCCGTAGCGCTTCCGAGCCTCGTCCAGGGCCTGGCTTAGCGCTTCCTCTTCCGTGGTCCGCTCTATGCGGGGGATGGGGAGGTGCTGGAGGTGGACGGCGCGAAGCTCAAGCCGACCCCCCTCGTTAGGGTCGCCCAAGGATGAAAGCTTGAGCTTCATAGCCCCAAAGGCGACCCTTGAGTTCAAGACTGCGAGAAGATAGTAGTCCTCTTTGGGTATGAAAAAGAGCTTGTTGTTGATGTAAAAGCCTTTGGCATCTAGGTAAAACCGAGGCTCTTTTGCTATCTCCGGGTAAACAATTTTCGGACCCTCGAGGAGAGAGTAATAGGCCACCGCATCCTGAATTTCGTACCACTTGTAATCTCCTGGCTTCCGCCCAGGCCACTCGCCCTGCTCTTGAGGGTTCCACCCAGCCGGTCTTGGCTCCAGGCGGTGGCGAAACCGCTGCAGATGGCGCTTGATGGCCGGGTAATCCTCTATGCGCACCCCGCGGCGGGTGAAGATCAGGTACTGGGTTTTGGGGTCATTGGGCCACCGAGCGTAGTAGTGCCGCACGTCATCCCCCACCAGAAGGGGTTTGATGAGCTCGGCGCTTTTGGGGTCCTCCTGGATGAGGCGGATGCGGGTAGCCTCATCTATGAAAAAAGCTTCATTAAAGCCGGTCAGTATCCCCCTGTAAAACTCGCCCGCGTACTCCCTCAGGGGCACTCCCACCGCTTCCATCTTTTGCAGGATGGCGTTGATGTTAGCGTCCCCCAAGGTCCAGCCCTCAGGCCGAAAAGCCTCCTCGTCCAAATCCTGCCCCCGCTTCACCAGCTCCTCAAGAGCTTCCTTTCGGGCTTCCGAAGGAGCATGCAAAAGGCTCGCAAACTCCTCCTTGGACACCGGCTTGAACCGCACCGGGCTAAAGCTCCCCGCACTTTCCCTATGAGGCTTCTCTACGATGAATATGGCCGGAAATGTGGCCGCTCCTTCAAACACCGGGTTCTCACCGAAATCAATCACCTCGCGGATGCGCTGCGCAGCAAGCAACCTCCGCAAACCTTCCCCATACGCCGCCCGGGTGAACTGGCGGGATGAAATGAACCCCAGCCGCCCCCCTTCCCTGAGCACGGAAAGCCCCCTGGCAAAGAAGTACACGTACAGGTCAGCGCTCCCGCTGTAGACGCTCTCAAAGGCCTTCTCCAAAAAGGGCTTGTTGGGGGCAATCTGCTCCTGGCGCACGTAGGGCGGGTTGCCGATCACGGCGTCAAAGCCGGGGTTGTGCCTGCGCTCGGAGCTGAAGAAGACCTCGGGAAACTCAAACTCCCAGTGGAAAAAGCGCCGCTCCTGGGCAAGGGCGAGGGCTTCCGGCACGTGGTGCTTTGCGGGCGGGGTGGCCAGATCGGCCAGCTTGAAGGAGGGCAGGTACACCCGGGCCTCCCACAGGGGGGGCAGGGGCTGGCCCCTCTTGGGCTTGGGGGCGAAGAAGCTGGCGGCATAGACGTCCAGGGCCCGGCGGAGGGGAAGGAGGGCGGCCTCGGCCTGGGCGTAAAGCTCCTGGGACAGGGCCACCTCGGCGGGGGTGAGGTCCCGCACGTCCAAAAGCGCTTGGGCCTTGCGGGTGGCCGCCTCCACCTCGGCTTCGATCTCCGTAAGCCACATGGGGTTCTCCCGCTCCACCCAGGCCATGAACTCGTCCCTGGACACACCCAGCACGCTGTTGCCCGTGCGCAGGTGGTGGTCCAGGAAGGAAAGGGGGGCACCCACCGTGAAGGCATCCAGCCACAGGGAGAGCTTGGCCAGCTCCACGGCCATGTCGTTAAGGTCCACGCCGAAGACGCACCGCTTCATCACCATGCGCTTGAGCAGGTTGCTGTCGGAAAGCTGCTCGTCCTTGACCTCGAGGCCGTACTCCCCTATCTGCTGCCGGATTTCCTGGCGAAGCTCCGCCAGGGCATCCAAAACCGGCTCGGCCCGTAGCTCAGCGATGATGCCCGCGAAGCGCTCGGCCAAGAAGTTGACCGCCCCCACCAGAAAGTGGCCCGACCCCATGGCCGGGTCCACCACCTTCACATCCAGAAGGGCTTCCAGGGCACGGCGCCGAAGGTCGGCCAGCCGCTTGGCGCCCTCGTGGGTGGGGTGCTTCTCCTGCCGACGGGCGTGGTGCTGGTACTCCTCCAAGACCTTGCGCAAGGCCTCCTTCCGCCCCTCCACCACGGGCTCCAGGGTGCGGCGGACGATGTACTCCACCACATAGTCGGGAGTGTAGTAGCTTCCCGAGACCTTGCGCTGGCGCTGGTCGTAGACCAGGTAGGGCTTGCCCTTGGGCACCTCATGGAGGGGCTTTTCCTTCGGGGAGAGTTGGGCCTTGGGCTTGTAGACCTCGAGGCCCCCCTCCTTCACCACCGCCAGGTCCTCCTGGGCCACGGCCAAGCGGTACTCCAAAAGCCCCTCATACACCGCCCCCAGCTCCCGCACGGTGAGGTACTTGTAGTCCACGAAGCGAAGCCTTTCCCCCTCATCAGGTTGGCGGGAGAGCCGGTCCAGCGCCGGGGCCAGGAAGGCGTCGGCCACCTTGTGGGTGTCCAGGAAGGGATGCAGGCCCGGCCTGAAGAGCCCCCCGTTGTAGGGGGGAACCTTCAGCCGGCGGTCCCCCTTATCGATGAGGGTGAAGAGGGCGGAAAGGTGCCCCCAAAGAAGGTAGGTGTGTTCGCTGTAGATCTGCCCCTTGTCCATGCCCTCGGCCACCTCCCGGCGGAGCTGGGTCAGGCTCAGGGCCCGGTAGCCCAAGACGTCGTGGACGGGAAGCAGGTTGCGGTCCTCGGCGTAGAGGAGGAAAAGCAGGCGGTAGAGGAGAACCATGGTGGCCCGGTAGGTCTCCCGCAAAACGGCCTCGTCCACCGCCTCCCGCCGGACTTCGGTGTGGTAGCGGAGGAACCCCTCGGCCAAAAGGGGGAAGACCTCCTCAAATACCACCTCCTTGAGCCTCTCCCCCACCCGCAGGCCGTACTGCTCGCTGGCCTCCAGAACCCTCTTGAGGAAGGAGCCCTGAGGGCCTTCCAGGAAGGCCTCGCGGCGGAAGAAGAGCCAGAAGAAGCGGAAGGCTTCGGGGTCCTCGAGGGCCTGCACCAGGTCCACGGCGAAGTAGCGGTTCTGCCGGTCCACGGCCCGCCCCCAGTAGAGCCGCCACTCCCGGCCGTTGGTCAGGATGCCCCACTCCAGCCCCGTGGACTGCAGATAACCGCTCAGCTGGAAGGAAGGGGTCACGGGGTTCGGGGCCAGGTCCCTGGCATCCCGCTTCTTGACGTCCAGGTCCCGGCCAAAGTATTTGGCCTCGGCCAGCGCCAAGGCGGGGGCGAGGCGCTTGGCCTCCTCCTTCTGCACCACGGCCTTCGCCTTGGTGTCCTCGTCGGGGTAGAGCACGTAGTCGGGGCGTTGAAGGCTCCCAGAGGCCTTTTGGGCGTCCTGGACCCAGTAGGCGAAGCCCAAGGCCTTGAGGACGGGTTGGATGAACTCCTCTTCCGTTTGCGACTCGTTGGCGTTTTCCAGGATTGCCCGCTTGGAGCGGTAAAGCTCCAGGAGTTCCCGGCGCACGGGCTCGGGGTCCTCGCTCCACTCGGGAGTTTCCCGGAGGCGGACCTCGAGGTAGTGCTCGCTGAAAAGCCCCTGGTTCCGGTAGGGGCGCTTTCTAAAGAGCCCCTCCTGTTCCGCCTGGGCCTGCAGGATGTCCTTCACCCATTGGGCGGCCTCGAGGGGGTCTTTCCCCTGGCGCTGGAACTCGCAAAGCCGTCCCAGCAGGTTCTCTACCCCCTGGGCGTCCGCCCGGGCCAGGCGGCGCTCCTGGTCCTGGTAGAGGAGCTGGAAGTCCTTCTGGTCCTTGCTGAAGAGGACCAAAGCCGCCACCCCTGCCTTGGCCAGGTGGGCGGCCACGGGCTCCACGGGGGGCGTGGCCTTATAGCCCACCCGGTAGACGCGGAAGAGGCCGCCAAAGTCCAAAAGGAGCTCCCCGGGCACCTCGCCGAACCGGGCGGGCATAGGGGTCAGGCAGTCGGGCATGGGACCCCCCTTCCCGCGGACCTACGCCTTGCGGGTCAGGCCCAGCTCCTTGGCCAGGGCCTGGAGGTGCCTTTCCACTGCCTTCCGCTTCTCGGGAGGGAGGGCCTCGAGGTCCAGCCGGGAGAGCTTCGCCAGCACCTCCTTGTGCCAGGGCGGGGGAGGAGCTTCTTGGCGGAGAAGCTCCCGCACCTTGGCCTTAAGCTCCCGCAAGGAGAGCCCCGCTTTGGCCTCCTCCAGGAGCTTCCGCCGCTCCCCTTCGTCTTTCACCTTCTTGAGCTCCAGGGCGGCGGTGTAGGGGATGGCGCCCTCGAGGAGAGCCTCCTGGAGGTCCGGGGGGAGGTTGAGGAGGGGGAGGCGGTGGCGGACAAAGCTTGACCAGTCCATGCGCCCCAGGAGGCGGAAAACCTCCTCCACCCTCTGGGCCTCGGGGCTACCCGCAACGTTGCGGGTAGATTTCCCCCTCGCCTCATTCCACATCCGGTGGAGAAGGCTAATCACCTCCTCCCTGCTCTTGGAAAGCTCCAGGGCCAGGAGGTCCAGGACGGCCACCGTCTCCTCGTAGGGGTTCAGGTCCTCCCGCTGGAGGTTCTCCATGAGGGCGATGGCCTGGGCGGCCTTCTCGTCCAGCCCCTCGAGGACCACCACGGGAACCTCGGAAAGCCCCGCCATCTGGGCGGCCCGGTACCGCCTTTCCCCGGCCACGATCTCGTACCGCCCGTCCCCAAGGGGGCGGACCAAAAGGGGCTCCAGCACCCCGTGGGCCCGGATGGACTCCGCCAGGGCCTTCAGGGAGGCTTCCTCAAAGCGCCGCCGGGGCTGGGGCCGGGGCACCAGCTCGGCCAGGAGAAGGGTGGAGGAAGCGGGCTTCTTGGCCTCCTCCACCAGGCCCTTCAGGTAGGCGCGGATGGCGCTCATGCCGGCACCTCCTCGAGGCGGAAGACCCGCTCCAGCAGGAAGTCGGCCAGGCGGGCGATCTCCTCGGCGGCCTCCTTGTCCCCGGTGGCCTGGATGGGCACCTGCTCCTCCGTGGCCCGCCGGTGGGGGCCGGGGCGGTAGGCCACCCGGGGCGCCACCGGGGCCACCTCCTCGAGGTCCTGGATGGCCTGGAGCACCCGGTTATCCCCCTGGGTGCGGGCGTCGTACTTGGTGGGGATGAAGGCGCGGATGATGTGGGACCGGCCCGCCACCGCATCCGGGGCCACCTTGCGCAAGGCCTCCCGGTACTCCCGGGCCACATGGATCACCGCCTGCAGGGCCTGCACCCCCTTGGCCCCCGTTTCCACGGGCACCAATAGCCCATCCCCCGCCAGGGCGGCCATCACCGCCAAGGAGCCCAGGGAGGGCAGGGAGTCCACCAGGATGAGGTCGTAGCCGTCGGTGCGCTCCAAGGCGGTGCGCAGGGCCAAGGCCCCCAAGGGCTTGCGGTCCAGCTCCAGCTCCCCCAGGGCCAGGTTCACCGAGGCAGGCACCAGGTGGAGGTTCCGCCCCACCTGCCGCGGGCGGGGCAGGAAGTCCTGGCGGATCACCTGGAGCAAGGTTTCCTCGTCCTCCACGCGGCCGGGGTCCACCCCCAGCCAGGCGGTGAGGTTGGCCTGGGGGTCGGCGTCAATGAGGAGCACCCGGTAGCCCCTCGAGGCCATCTCAAAGCCCAGGTCCCGGGCCAGGGAGGTCTTGCCTGCACCGCCTGCGTGGGTGAAGAGGGTGAAGATCTGGCCCCGGCCCTCCGGCCCCTCCACCACCTCGGGGACGTACCAATAATGCCCCAGGCGGACGGCCTCGAGGCGGCCTTCCCGGATCCACTTGCGGGCCAGGCTTTCCGACATCCCCTCCCGCCGGGCCCACTCCGTCAGCGGCACCAGCCTTTCCCGTTTCATATCGGAAGGATACCGGCCTAGTACGCCCTAGCGCAAGCCCGTGGGGCGGAAGGAGTGGGAAGGGCCTCGAGGCGGCCATCCTGGGCCGGGAGGGGTACACGCCCTTTTACTTGTGTGGATGGTAGCAACTACCAAAACCTGCCTATGCCCGCTTCTAAGGCATGCCTTAGGCTTTACCAAAACGAAGAAACTATGGCAAAGGCCTCGTTTGGGCATAAAGTGCACTCGGTCTAAGACAGCAGGGTTGTGGTATAATGCCCCCGTCCGGAACCCCGGACGGGCATCTTGAAAGCCAGCTTCCTCCGTCCTGCACGCGAATATGCGTTTTCCCCTTTTCATCGCCCCCTTCTCCTGTGGCTTCCCAAGGGCGCAAACCCTCAAAAACCCCCGTTATTCGCCCCTCGCATATTCCAAGCTTCATGCTTCTCACAAATCCCCCCCTCGGGAGCCCGCTCCAGGACGATGTGCAGAGGGGGTACCTGTTGCACGAGGTTTAGCCCCGTAAGGGGATTGCGACTACACCCACGCACGCTCCACCTTGGTTCCGTCCGGGAGCTCAAAGTTGCACGAGGTTTAGCCCCGTAAGGGGATTGCGACACTGACCAGTCAGTCATATAGGGCCCAGAAAGTAAGGGGCGGGTTGCACGAGGTTTAGCCCCGTAAGGGGATTGCGACCAGATTGGGTAGGGGATTCCCCCTTCCCGCCACCGGGCAGGTTGCACGAGGTTTAGCCCCGTAAGGGGATCGCAAAAACCAGGCCCCTCGAGGCCCCTACAAGGGCAACACCAGGGGCCTCTCCCGCCCAAAGTGCAGGAGGAGCACCCCTTCCCCCGACTCCAAGAGGGCCAGCAGAGCCTCCCGCATGCCCAGGAGGAGCTCCCGGTGGGCCTTGGGAAGCCCCGCCAAGGCCCTGTCCAGCCCCTCCGGCCCCTCCTCCCACCACACGGCCAGGGCCTTCAGGGGGCGCTTCCCCCTCCTGGCCTCCCCGTAGGCCAGGGCCTCCTCCAAAAGGGCCTGGCGGTCCGGTGGGGGCGGGCCCTGGAGGCTGGGGGAGAGCTTGATCTCCACCGCCCCCACCCGTTCCCCCCGCAGGCGGTAGGTGCCGGGGGGAAGGAGGCGGGCAGGGTTGCGCCCTGGGGGAAAGTGCACCAGGAGGGTGTGCCCCCGCACCTCCACCCGCACGTGGGTGGCCAGGGTGGGCACCTTGCGGGGAGCCTTCTCCTTGGCCGCAGGTCTGGCGGGAGGCTTCTCCTCCGGCTCAGGCGCCGGGGCGGGCTCCAGGGAAACCGCTTCCTCCACCCGGGGGATGCGGCTTGGGCGGCCCTCGAGGGCCCGGGACAGGGTGTGCAGGGCCTGGGGCTCCCCGTGGACCAGGAGGGTGAGGCGGGCGGGGTAGCGGGAGAGGAGGTTGAGGATCCCCGCCCGGTCCGCGTGGGCGGAGAGGTGGAAGCGCTCCACCTGCGAATCCACCCGCACCAGAACCCGCTCCTCCCCCACGGGAAGGAGGAGCTCATCCCCCCTCTTGAGCTCCAGGAGGCGGCGGCCCGGGCTTTCCTCGTCCTGGTAGCCCACCAGAAGGAGGGCGCTTCCCTCCTCACGGAGGAAGTGGCTGGCCCAAAGGGGGCTTGGGCCCCCGCTCAGCATCCCCCCCGAGGCCAGGACCACCATGGGGCTCCCCGAGAGGAGGAGCTCCGCCCGGTGGCGGGCGTCCCTCACCTCCACCACCCCTTCCCGCAGGAAAAGGGGCATGCGGCTGTTGGTCCTGAGGTTCCTTAAGGCCTCGGGCAGGAAGTCCGCCAGGTCCTCCTCGTAGGCCCGGGTGATGGTGCGCACCAGGCCGTCCAGCACCACCGGCACCTTGGGCACCAGGCCCGTCCGCATCCCCTCCAGGAGGTGGAAGAGCAGGTCCTGGGCCCGGCCCAGGGCGAAGGTGGGGATCAGGACCCGTCCCCCCTCCCGCAGGGTCCGGCCCACCAACGAGAGGAACTCCCGCACCTGCTCCTTGCGGCTCGGCAGGAAGGTGTCCCCGTAAGTGCCCTCGGAAACCAAGAGGTCCACCCCCTGGGGCTCAGGGGGGAAGTGGGCGGGGTCCGTGGTGGGGGTGGCGGTGAGGGAAAAGTCCCCCAGGTGCAAGGCCCTTCCCCCCTTGCCCTCCAGCAGGTAGCCCACCGCCCCCAGGAGGTGGCCCGCCGGCAGGGGCAAAACCCGCACCCCCTTCACCGCAAAGGGCTCAAAGGGGCGTATCTCCACCGCCTCCAGGAGAGCCCTGGCCGCCTCCCTCTCGGTGTAGAGCTCGGCCCCCAGGGCCCGGCCCAGGCGGGCCGAGTCCAGGAGGACCTCCAGGGCCAGGCGCAGGGTGGGGCGGGTGGCAAAGAGGGGCACCTTGGGGAAGCGCCGCCTGAGGAGGGGCAAGGCCCCCACGTGGTCCAGGTGGGCGTGGGTGAGGAGAACGGCATCGGGAGGCTCGGAGAGGAGGTCCAGGCGGGGGAGGGCCGCTTCCCCCAGCAGGCTCGGGCGGAGGCCCACGTCCACCAAAAAGCGCACCCCGTCCACCGTGAGGAGGTGGGCGCTGGCCCCCACCTCGAGGGCACCCCCCAAGGCCAGGAAGGAGAGGCTCATGGGGAAAAGTTTACCCGAGGCGCCGTGCCTGACCCTGCTGCGCTCCGTCCCGCCCGAGGCGCAGCAAGCTCTTTGCTGCATCTCCAAACTGCACCCCTAGGCCATCCCGGAAGCCACCATAGGCTGGATTGACCACAAAGAAACGCGCCTGATGATGATTCTTCTTTTAAGTGATTAAGAAGACACTATGACTAAATGATGATCATCAACAGGGGCCGGGGGTGGGGCGGGGGAAAGCCCGTCAGGGACGCAAGCACCCCGGTAAAACTCCCCAAGTCTTCCGATAGAACTCCCCAAGTCTTCCGATACCAACTCCCCAAGTCTTCCGATACCTCCCCTCCAAACTCCCCAAGTCTTCCGATACCAATTCCCCAAGTCTTCCGATACCAACTCCCCAAGTCTTCCGATACCTCCCCTCCAAACTCCCCAAGTCTTCCGATACCAATTCCCCAAGTCTTCCGATACCAACTCCCCAAGTCTTCCGATACCTCCCCTCCAAACTCCCCAAGTCTTCCGATACCAATTCCCCAAGTCTTCCGATACCAACTCCCCAAGTCTTCCGATACCCTGGCCGGCAAACTCCCCAAGTCTTCCGATAGTTTTGGGGGCGAACTCCCCAAGTCTTCCGATACCGCCTTGCCCCCGGAAAAAGCCCGTGGGAAGGGAAGACTTTTGGGGGTCCCCCCTGGGACCCCCCACGAACGCCCCAAGTCTTCCGATACCTCACCCCTCGAGGCCCTCGCGGAAAGCTTGGAGCCATTCCTCTAAACGCCCTTCGCCGGCGGCCCGCTTGAGCTCCTCCACCAAGGCCTTGGGCTCGAGGGCGCCCGCCTCCAAAAGCCGGGTGAGCTCCTCCAGCTCCCCCACGCTGATCCGGCTCCTCAGCACCAGCTGGGCCACCTGCACCGCCCGGCGCACCTGGGCCTCCTTGGGCATGCTCTGCCACTCCCGCTCCGCCTCCTCCTCGATGCGGCGGGCCTCCTCCTCCTCCCGGTGGGCCTGCTCCCGCTTGGGTAGGGGAGAGGGGAGGGCGCGGCTGTATTTGCCCTCCTCGTCCCGGATCACGTCCACCAGGAAGCCCAGGCGGTTCTTGGGCTTGTACCCCGAGGCCAGGATGCTCCGGTAAAGCTCGAGGCGGTCCTTGATGCGGGCCAGGGAGTACCGCCGGGCCAGGGAGTAGGCGGAGGTGAAGGAAAGCCCCTCGGCCATGAGGAGGTCCACCGCCTCCATGTCCGCCACCCCGCCCGCCTCCTCGCCAAAGACGTAGACGATGGTCTGGTTCTGCCCGCGGCCCACGTACTCCACCGACTGGAGGTAGCGGCGGGAGATGAGCTCCTCATGGGCGGGCTCGAGGGTCCGCCGCACCTTGTCGGGGCGCTTGTGGACGATCTTGCAGGCGGCGGCCCACTCCATGAGGTTCACCTCGAAGCGGGCCAGGGGCGCGGGGTGCTCGGGGGAGAAGCGCTGGGCGTCCAGGAGGCGGTAGAGGGCGCGGCTTAGGGGGCGGCGGAGGCTGGCCATGAACTCGATGTCGATGGGCTTCACGTAGTTTTGCTTCAGGGAGCGGACGATCTCCTTGGCCAGGGTGATGCGGAGGACGCTGGAGCGGTCCAGGCGCCCGTCCTGGCTGCTGGTGTACTCCAGCTTCTCGATGTAGCGGAAGGTGACGCTCTGCCAGCGCCCGTCCGAGCGCCAGGCCTCGGAGAGGACGTAGGTGGCGGTGGTGAGGCGCAGGAGGCTTTCCTTGAGGGCCTGGTAGTAGTAGCCCGAGGTGTCCAGGCCCATGAGCTTGAGGATCTGGTAGGGGGTGGCGGTGAAGGTGCCGTCCTCCGGGCTTCCAGCGTTGAAGTAGAGGGCGATGAGGGCTAGGGAGACCTCGTTGTCCAGCCCGTGGGGCACACCCCCCACCTTGTCGCTGGCGTAGCAGGCCAGCTTCACCGGCTTGCCCAGAAACTCAAACTCCTCCTCCCAGGAGGAGTAGCCCTCGGGGATGCGCTCCTGGATGGAGATCAGGCCCAAGCGGGCCACGTTGGCCTCGTCGAAGTGCTTGGCCTTGGGGACTAGGTCTTTGGGGGCGGGGCGTTTGGAGGCCATTTTGCTCTAGTCTATCCTGGGTTTCCCGTGGCTTTACCAATCCCGCACCCCCTGGACCAGGGCGTAGAGGTAGACCACGCTGGCGGCATCCCAAGCCTGGGGTCTGCAGGCCACAGGGTAGGGGACTGGGGGCAACCCCTCCTCCCGGGGAAACCCCCCCACCAGCTCGGGAAGGCGCCGGTCGGGCTGGGAAAGGGCCAGGTCCAGGAGGGCCTGGGCCACACGTTCCCCTTCCTCCCTGAGGCCGTACCGGAAAAGCCCCCCGGCGAAGAGGGCGGTGTCGTGGGGCCAGACGGAACCGTTGTGGTAGGAAAGGGGGTTGTAGCGCCGCTCTCGGCTTCCCAAGGTGCGCAGGCCCCAGCCCGACCAGAGTTCCTCGGAAAAGAGGGTGGCCACCAAAGCCGGTACCCGCTCTGGGGGCACGGCTCCGCTCCACAGCAGGTGGCCGGGGTCAGAGGACTTCACCCGGAGGGGCTCCTTGTTCCGGTCCAAGGCCAAGGCATAGGTGGCCAGCTCCTCCAGCCAGAAGCGCTCTTGGATGAGGCGAAAGAGTTCCTGCGCACGCTTTTCCTGGGCTTGCGCCTTGGCCTCCTCCCCCAGGGCCCGGTAAAAGGCGGCTGCTGCCCGATGGGCCGCGTAGGCGTACCCCTGGACCTCGCTGACCGCCAAGGGGGGCTCGGCCAAGCGCCCATCCGCGTGGCTCATGGAGTCGTGGGAGTCCTTCCAGGACTGGACGGCGAGCCCGCTGCCGCTGGGGGTGAACTCCAGAAGCCCGTCCCCATCCTGGTCGGCGGCTTCCAGCCAGGCGAGGGCCGCTTCCCAGTTGGGCCGAAGTTCCCGCACCAGGGCCAACTCCCCCGTGAGGTCCAGGTACCGCCCCAGGAGGACCAGGAACAGGGGAGTGGCGTCTACCGTGCCGTAATAGCGGGCAAAGGGCACCTGCCCCATGCGGGAAAGCTCCCCTATGCGCACCTCGTGCAGGATTTTGCCCGGTTCCTCTTCCCGGAAGGGATCCACCACCACCCCCTGGCGCCAGGCCAGGTAGCGGAGGACCCCCTGGGCCACCTCTTTCCCCCAAGGGAGGAGCATGAAGGCGGTGAGGAGGCTGTCCCGGCCGAAGGGGGCCACGAACCAGGGGATGCCCGCCGCGGGCACCGGCCCTTCTGGGGTGGTGAGGAGCAGGGCGCGGAGGTCCAGGAGGGCTTGCCTCAGGATGCTTTGCCAAGGCCCTTCGCCTCGAGGGAAGGCCCTCAAAAAGGTCTCGTAGTCGGGCAGGGTGCCCGGGGACGCCAACGGGCTTTCCAAAAGCACTTCCCAGGCCAGCTCCCCTTCCCCCTTAGGGGGCAGGTGGAGGGTGAAGCCTTGGGGAGGGGGTAGGGGACGCAGGACCGCCCGTTGCTCAATGCCGTCGGCGGCGCGATGCTCCAGGCTGGGAGGCCTGCTCGGCGGTGTGTGCCAGCCCCTTGCCTCAAATAGGTCCAAAAAATCCCCGGAGATCTCCAGGCCTACCCGAAGGGAGAGGGCCTCCTGCGAAAGGTTCTGGAAGCGGAGGTGCTCCGCCACCTTGCCCCGGTAAACCTGGAGATGCCTGCGGAGCAGGACCTCCCCGTCGGCCCCCCGAAAGCGGGCCCAATCCTGGACCAGCTGGTCGGGCCGGGGCACGTGGGTGTGGAGGAGCGTTAGGCCTTCGGGCAGAAGCAGGCGGTAGCGGGACAGGAAGCGGGTGTCGTGGCGGTAGAAACCCTCCGGGGGCTCCTCGGCGAACCCCCGCTCGTTCAGGACCAGGTAGGTGTCGTCTTCCTTCAGGGGAACCATGCGCTACTCCTTTACCGCTCCCACATTGACCCCCTCGACGAAGTACCTCTGGAAGACCGCGAAGAGGATGAGGATGGGGATCATGGAGAAGAACCCACCCGCCAGGATGAGGCCCCAGTCCCCCACCTGGCCGTAGGCGTTGCGGAAGGAGAGGAGGCCGATGGGCAGGGTGTAGATCTCCCGGGGGCTGGTGAGCACGATGAAGGGCCAGAAGAACTCGTTCCAGGTGCCCTGGAAGGTGAGGATGGCCAAGGCGCCGAGGGCTGGGGTGGACATGGGGAGGACGATGCGGAAGAGGGTCTGCAAGGGGGTGGCCCCGTCGATGAGGGCGGCCTCCTCCACTTCCCGGGGGATGGACTCGAAGAACTGCTTCATGATGAAGACGGCGCTGGCGCCCACCAGGCCCGAGAGGATGAGGCCAGTGTAGGTGTTGAGGAGGGTTTCCACCCCGAAGAGCTTGGACAGGCCGAAGATGCCGTCGCGAAGCACCAGGTAGTTGGAGATGAAGGTCACCTGCCCGGGTACCATCATGGTGAAGAGCATGAAGAGGAAAAGGGCTTGCCTACCGGGGAAGCGGAGGCGGGCCAGGGCGTAGCCGGCCATGGAGGCGAAGACCAGGGTGGTGAGCACCTTGAGGAAGGCGATGAAGAAGGAGTTCAAAGTCCAGCGCAAGAAGAGGCTTTCCCCGGTTTCCAGGCTCCTGGTTTCCCGGAAGGCCCGCACGTAGTTGTGGAAGACATACCCCAGGAGGCCCGGGGTCACGTTATCCCAGCTCGCCACCCGCCCGCGGCGCTCGAAGCGGGTGGGGTCTAGGGTGGCCTCCACCAGGACCATGCCTCGAGGTGCCTCCAAATCCAGGGGCACCCGTTCCAAAAAGGGGCCTTCGCCCTGGTACCGCAGCACCAACCGGTAGCGGATGATCTCCCCCTCCTCCTGGTGGGCCGGGCGGCGCTCCAGGGGGATGGGTCCTTCCAGCGTCACGTGGTCGCTGGCGTAAGGGGTTTCGAACACCGCTCCCATGCCGGCTCCGGGCTTTCGCCGGGGAATCTCGGCAAGGAGGGTGGGTTCCACGCCCCTGGGCACGAAGTACACCACCTCCAGGGCCACTTGGCGTCCTGGGCGCATCCCGCCCAACCAGGGATCGCCGCTTCCCGCTTGGCCCAGACGCCACGCCGCGGCCCAGTTCTTGGGGCTCACCTGGGAAAAGGCCAGGCGGAAGGGCCATTCCAGGGGGTCGGTTTTTAGGCTGGCCAGGAAGCCCATAACAAAGGGGGCCACAAAGAACACCCCAAAGGCCAGGAGCAGACCGTAGGCCCAGCCCAAGGCCGCCCAGCGGCGGCGGGCCGCCTCCTTAGCCCCCATTAGGACCACCCCCTCTCGCCCACGCCGAAGCGGCGCTGGAGCAAAACGATGACCAGGGTCAGGCCCGCCAGGACCAAGGCGGCTGCCGAGGCCAGCCCCACCCGCGGGGTGGCTCCGGAGGGGAAAACGTTGCCATACACGTAGTAGGCCAAGGTGATGGTGCTCTCCAAGGGAGCACCCCCGGAACCCCCCACGAAGAGCACCTGGTCGAAGAGCTGGAGGGTGCCGATCAGGCCCAGGGTGATGACCAGGAAGAGGACGGGCCTAAGGAGGGGCACGGTGATGCGGCTGAACATGATCCAAGGGGTTGCCCCATCCAGTGCGGCGGCCTCGTAGAGGGTTCGGGGGATGCCCTTGAGCCCCGCCAGGAAGAGAACCATGAAGGTGGGAATGGTGGTGTAGGTGTTCATCAAGACGATGGCCCATAAGGGGTAGGGAAGACCGAGGAAGGAAGCCCGCGTGGGGAGCCAGGGGATATCCACCCGCACCTCGCGGGCCTGGAGGAGGCCCCAGGCCTGGAAGGCGGAGGTGCCCAGGAAGGCGCCCAGCAGGGAGACGGCGGCTAGCCCCGGGTCAAGGAAGGGGGTGCGCCGTCCCCGCCGCCGTTCCCAAAGGACCAGGGCCCCTTGGAGGCCCAAAAAGAGAAGGGCAAAGCCAGCCAGGTGGGGGAGGTGGGAGAACAGGAGGGAAAGGGCCTGGTTCACCAGCCCGGTGCGCTGGAAGAGCCAGAGGAGGAGGAGGCTGGCGGCCGCGGTGGAGATCACCGAGGGCAGGTAGTAGACCGTGCGGAAGAAGGTGATGCCCCTCAGGGGTCGGTTGAGGGCGATGGCCAGGATCAGGGCGAAGAAGGTCTGCAGGCTAGTGACCACCAAGCTGTAGAGGAGGGTGTGCTTCAGGGCCAACAGGAAGGAAGGCTCTTGGAAGAGCGCCCAGTAATTGGCCAAACCCACCCAACGCGGGGGTGAGAAGAGGTTGTAATCGGTGAAGCTGAAGTAGACAGCCCGCAAGAAGGCGTACAGGAAGAAAACGCCCAGGGAGAACAAAAAGGGAAGGAGGAGGAGCAAGGCGTAGAGGGCCTCGAGGGTGCGCGCTTTGATTCGCATGGCAAAACAAAAGGGGGGTGATTTCCACCCCCCTGCTTCTTTACCTCCTACCCGTGAGCCGATCCAAGGCCGCCTGGGCGTCTCTCAGCGCTTGATCCACCCCCTTTTGCCCGGTCATGACCGCCAAGAGGGCATCGTTGATGGGGCGCATCCAGTCGCCCCCGTAGGCCAGGAACTTGAAGGGATACACGTTCCCACCCTGGGGGCCGGAGCCTTGGAAGACCACACGGTTAAGCTCGGGCTCCTTGCCCGGACGCTGGAAGTAGGGGTTGTTGGCCAAGGCCCTACGGCTGGGAATGGCCAGGCCCCGCTCCAGCACCCACTGTTGCGCTTCGGGGGAGGTCAAGGCCTTGAGTACCTTCGCGGCGGCCGGTTTGTTCCTGCTGGCCGCATTCATGCTCCAGGAAACGGTATAGATGAAGTTACCCCGGCGCTTCGTGACCGGATCCAGGGGAAGGAAGGTAGTGCTGTAGCGCATGTTCGGGGCTTTGTCCCGGAGGAAGCCCGCGATCCAAGCCCCTTCGATGGCCGTGGCCGCCTTCTCCCCCCCGAAACACCCACCGGTCCAGCCCTCGCCGAGATCCTGGGCGAACCTGGCCGCGCCCCGCCTCGGCAACCCCGTGTACCACTCAAAGGCCCGGCGGAAGTTTTCGTCCAACACGGTATGACCTTTGGCGTCGAAGGGCTTCCACCCCGTGGCGAAGGCGAAGGCTCCAAAGCGGGCGAAGTCGGCCACCACGCAGAGGCCGGCCACGTCCTTCAGCTTGCTCTGCACCTGCTGGAGCTTGGCCTCAAAGGTTTCCCAGGTGTCCTGCTGGTTGGGGTAGCGTACCCCTGCTTCATCGAAGAGGTCCTTGTTGAACTGGAGTGCGAGGGTGTTGAAGTCCTTGGGGATGCCGTAGACCTTGCCCTTATAGGTGAAAGCCTGAATGAGGTTCGGCAGAAACTCGGCCAGCTCCTGCTTGCTGAAGTAGCCGTCCAAGGGCTCCACCCGCCCCGAGGCGAAGAGGCTCTCCGACCAGAAAATGTCCACGTAGAACAGGTCGGGGGCCGTACCCGCCGAGAGGGCGTTGAAGAGCCATTGGGTGTAATCCCCCTCGATGGGCTGATAGACCACCCGGATACCCTCGCGGTCCAGCTTTGGCTGGACCACTTCCTTAAGCAACCCGTTAACGATGGCGATGTCCGTGCCGCCCCAGCCCGAGATGCGCACCTGCACCTGGGCCGAAGCCAGGCCTGCAAGGGCCAGAAGGATCAACCAAACCCTAAGCATGACACCTCCCAACTTGCATCATGGCCTTAAAACCCCTAAGCCGAACACCGGTCTGGGTTTCGTTCGCTATCCCACCCCCCTTCGGGCGGAGGTTCCTCGCGGCACGAGGTACACGGGGACCCGTACCCCCATAGGCGGGCGCCCGGCCATGGCCTCTTTCAGGAGGCGAGCTGCTTCCTTGGCCACGGTGGGGATGTCTTGGTGTACTGTGGTTAGGCTCCTTTCCAAGTCGGGCAGGTCATCGTAGCCCACTAGGCTCACCTCCTCGGGCACCCGCAGGCCCAGGTCCTCGAGGGCCGCCCATGCGCCCAGAGCCATCTCGTCGGAAGCGGCGAAGAGGGCGCTATAGCGAAGCCCCTCCTGCCAGGTGCGGCGGACTGCGCGGTATGCGGCAAGGGCCTCGAACCTCCCGTCCAGCACCAGCTCTGGACGGAAGGGAAGCCCTGCCTCGTGCAGGGCCCGCTTGTACCCTTCCAGGCGCTCCCTGCCCGCTTGATGGTGCAGGTGCCCTGTGACGATGGCGATCTCCGTGTGCCCCAGCTCCAGCAGGTGGCGGGTGGCCAAGTAGCCCCCTTCGGGATCATCCGGGGCCACCCAGAAGGCCCCTGGGTAGGTGCCGATCAGGACAAAGGGCTTCCCCTGGGCCCGGAGGCTTTCGATGCGCGGGTCGTGGTCGTGGGCCCCGAGGAGGAGGTACGCGCGGGCTTCAGCCAGGGGTAGACCCCTAGGGTCTGTGGGCACTTCGGCGACCCTTAAGCCTTCCTGCCAAAACGCCTCGGTCAAGGCTTCCAGGAGCAGGGCGAAGTAGGGAGTGTAGCGGCGTACGCCGGGCGCGAAGAGAAGCCCCACCGCTGTGGACATGCCCGCCAGCTCCCGGGCGGCGGCGTTGGGTACGAAGCCCACGGCTTGGGCCACTTCCAGGATCCGCGCGCGGGTCCCAGGGCTGACCCCGGGGCGGCCGTTCAGGGCTCGGCTCACCGTTCCCACAGAAACGTTTGCGAGCCTGGCGATTTCTCTAATGGTAGTTGCTCTCTTCATGATTAGCGTAAACGTTTTCGTAAGCGCCTTCAACCTAACCCCTGGCAGGTTGGGGCGTCAAGCTCTTCCTGTCCCCGTTCCCCATGGACCAAGCTTGTTACGATTGATCCATGGCGGTTTCCGAGTTGGTGCAGGAGCTGGTGGAAAAGGCCAGGGCCTATGCTTCCGCGCATTCCCTTGAACGCAGCCCCCATACCGAGGACATCTTCCAAAGAAGGTTCTACCTTTCCCCTGAAGATATCGAAGTCACCAACTACCTCAGGCGGCGGCCCATGGCGGCCTTTAATCCGGGGGCGGTTTTGCGAGATGGCGTGGTCCACCTTTTCCCGAGGCTGGTCTTTGAGTACTACAGCTACGCTTCCGCCATTGGGTATGCCGCGGTGCCGGTGGATGACCTTCTCCAGGGCCACTTGCCCCGTCCCCTTCCGATGGAGATCGTCCTGTACCCCACAGAGGTCTGGGAGGCCTCCAGGGGTTGCGAAGATGCCCGGGCTCACGCCTTGGGAGAAGGCTTTGCCCTCTTCTACACGGGGGTGGGGAAGCTGGGTGAAGCCGCCTTAACGGACCACAAGGATGTGTTTTTCCCTGCCCTGGCCTTGGCGGAGCTTGGGAGGGACCTCCGCCTGAGGCGTAAGGGCATTGTGCGCTTGGGCAGGGAAGGCGAGGGCCTTCTCCTGCCTACCAAGAACGCCACCTTCCTGGAAGGAGACGCCTTCCTCCTGCGGCCCAGCCTGCCGGGCTTGCCGGATACCGGCTGGCGGGGAAGGTTGGATAAGGAGAGGCTTAGGGCCTTTGCCCTCGAGCCCGTTCTCCCGCCGGAGCCCTTCGAGTTCAAGGTGGGCTGGTCCACGAATGCGGTGAGGCTCGAGGACGGCACCTACCTGGTGGCTTACCACGGGATTTTGCGCGCCGATTTCTCTTACCGCCACGGCTTCGTCCGCCTTTCCGGGAGCGGGGAGTTGTTGGCCTACACCTCCTATTTGCTTGCCCCGCGGGGCTTGAACGAAAGCTACGGCGATCGCCCGCTAACCCTTTACGGCAACGGACTTTTCCTGCACGGGGAGGAACTTGTCTTTGTGGCGGGGGTGGGCGACTACGGCATTGGGGTCATGACAGCCCCTTTGGAGGAAGTTCTGAAAAGGATGCGGTCAGTGTAGGAAGCCCCACCTTCCCAGGATCACCCCGTAGGCCCTCATGCCCCCTCCACCAGGGCCCTGGCCTCCCGGAGAAGGGCCCGCACCAGCTCCGGGCTCGTGGCCTCCGCGTAGACCCGGAGCAAGGGCTCCGTGCCCGAGGGCCGGAAGAGCACCCAGCCCTCGGGGTAGAGCCACTTGCTCCCGTCCAGGGTCTCCAGCCCCACGGGGACCATCCCCGCCAGGGGCCGGGGCTCCAGGAGGCGCCTGGGATCGAACCCCGGGGGCAAGGGCAGGTCCAAGCGGTCGTAGGCATGGGTGAGGCCCGCCAGGCCTTCGGCCTCCCGGAACCCCTCCTCCAGGGGCTTCCCCGTGGCCCCCACACTCTCCAGGAGGAGGAGGGCCGCCAGGAGCCCGTCCCGCTCGGGTAGGTGTTCCGGCACCCCCACCCCCCCGGACTCCTCCCCGCCCAAGGAGCACCCTCCCTTGAGGAACTCCTCCTTGATCCACTTGAACCCGATGGGGGTGGTGGTCACCCCGAACCCCAGCCGCGCCCCCAGCCGGTCCAAAAGCCAGGTGGTGGCGAAGTTCTTCACCACCCGCCCCCTGTGCCCCCGGCGGAAGCGGTGGAGGGCCAGCACCGTGAGCACCTGGTGGGGGTTGAAGTACCGGCCCCCCGCCAGCACCACCCCCAGCCGGTCCCCGTCCCCGTCCGTGACCACCGCCAAAGCGGGCGGGGCCTCGGCGGAAAGCACCGCCAGGGTGGGCCCCAGGTTGGCGGGGATGGGCTCGGGGTTCACCCCGTGGAACAGGGGGTGGAGGGCCTCCCTGAGGGGCCGGAAGGGGATGGGGAGGCCGAAGCGCAGGAGGAAGTCCCGCAGGTACCCCGCCCCCGCGCCCCCCATGCTGTCGTGGTACAGGGGGCCGGGGAAGCGGGCCAGGGCCTCCAGGTCCACCCGCCGGGCCAGGGCCTCCAGATACTCCGCCTTGAGGTCCAGCTCCTCGTAGGTGCCTTCCCTCTCCGGTGCCTCCTCGGGCACCCGGGCCTCCAGGGCCTTGGCCTCCTCGGGGCCGATGGGGCCCCCGGTGGCGTCCTTGAACTTCACCCCCAGGTACTGGGGCGGGTTGTGGCTGGCGGTGAGCATGGCCCCGCCCGCCGCCTCCAGGTGGCGCACGGCGAAGGAGAGGAGGGGGGTGGGCACGGGGCCCCGGAGGAGGTAGACCTCAAGCCCCATCCCCGAGAGGTGCCCCGCCAGGGCCTGGGCGAACGCCTCCGCCAGGAAGCGGCCGTCGTACCCCACCGCCACCCGGCCCCCGCCCCTTTCCAGGAGGTGGTGCCCGTAGGCCTCCCCCAGGCGGTGCAGGGCGGCGAAGGTGAACTCCCGGGCAATCACCCCCCGGAAACCCTCGGTGCCGAAGCGGAGGGTGTTCTGCTTTGTGCCCATGCCAGTTTGAAGGGTAGCAGATTTGCTCGTGGTCTGGTGGACGAAATCCTACCGGTCCATCCCCACGTGCGTGGAAACTACGCCACAATCTCTTGGTCCTTTGGGAAAGGAGGTTTTGGCGGTGAGGGCCTTAGGCTGGCTCTTTTTCCTCCTTTACCTTCCTTCTCCTCCACATGCTGGCCCCGGTGGTATACTCCTTCAGCCGTCTCTGGCTGGAGGTTCTCCCCGAGGAGTTCACCCACGAGGAGTACGCTCGGAGCGCCCGGGACCCGAAGTACCTGGAGGCGGCTTTGCTCTCCCTGTGCATTGCCCTTTTAGCCGTTCTTCTCAACGTCCTGGTAGGGATGCTCACCGCCTGCGCGGCCCACCTCTGGGCGGGGCGGGGAGGGGAGGTTTCGCATGCTTTCACCCCTGTACGCAGGTTGAGGAGGGGTTGTCAGCCGTCGGTTAGCCCCCTTTGGGGCGATGCTGACCCTTTTAGAGGCTGTCGTAAAAGTCCCCCACCGCACCTTACGCGGCCCTGGCCAGCCGCTTCACCAGCAAGCGTAGCATGCCCAAGTACAACCACGCCTCACTGACGGAAGGATGCTGCTCGTAATCCTCCCTCAACCTCCGGTTCCTCCCCAACCACGCAAACGTCCGCTCCACCACCCACCGCTTGGGCAACGGCTTAAAGCCCTCTACCCGGGGAAGCTCCGGCACCTCCTCCCCCTCCCGCACCCACACCCCCCGCACCCCGGCGTAAGGATGGGCCACCACCTCCAGCTCTAACCCCAGGGCCTCCAAAAAGCCCCTCAGGCCCCGGTAGCCCCAGTCCCCATACACCTTCCTCACCCTCGGCCACAGACCAAGGTCCATCCCCTCCAAAACCGCTTTCCCACCCCACTTGTCATGCACAAGATTCGCCCCTTCGGGGCGGACCATTGGCCGGGTGAACGTACACCCGGAGCATCCTCCCCCCGGTATCCACCACCACCTGGCGTTGCAAGCTAGCCTTCGGCTGACCCGCCCCTTCACCCTCTTGGCTCCGTCGTCCCCTCGGGGCCCCCCTTTTCCGTGGTCTTCACCGATTGGCCCTCCACCACCAGGGCGCTGGGAGAGGCATACCGCCTTTCTCTTTCCCGGTCCCGCCGGACCAGGGCCTGAGCTGCCCTCTCCCAAACCCTT
>NZ_JAKEDU010000015.1:27392-28314 GCF_021462405.1 Thermus tengchongensis
CCTCCCCCCGGTATCCACCACCACCTGGCGTTGCAAGCTAGCCTTCGGCTGACCCGCCCCTTCACCCTCTTGGCTCCGTCGTCCCCTCGGGGCCCCCCTTTTCCGTGGTCTTCACCGATTGGCCCTCCACCACCAGGGCGCTGGGAGAGGCATACCGCCTTTCTCTTTCCCGGTCCCGCCGGACCAGGGCCTGAGCTGCCCTCTCCCAAACCCTTACAAGCTAACCTCCGGCTGACCTTTCTGCCCCTTGCGGAAGTAGGGGTAGGCCGTGGACCCGTGGGGTAGGTCATGGGCCATGGCGCGCCACTTGATGCCGTTTTCCAGAACGTACAGGATAGCGTTGCGGTTCCTTTGGGGTGGGGGCCCCAAAGACGATTTCTCGGCGAGCTACCTTGACGGGGCAACCCCCGGGCTTGGGAGCGGGGATCAGGGGCTCAAGGATGGCCCATTCCTCATCGCTGAGGTCGCTGGGGTGGGATGGGCGTGTCCTCTGCACCCTTCAAGGATACAAGACTTTTACGACAGCCTCTCAGAAGGCCGGGGGGCGGGGTATGGGGCAGCCTTGTAGCCAGAGCGTGAGGCCCAAGGGCCCGAGGAGGGTCAGCGGCAGGACGGGAGCCGCATGGTTTTCCTATCGGCGGAGGAAACCGGTCAGGGATCACTCTTTGGTGCTATGCGGACCCCCAAAAACTGGCTTCAAACCCTGGAGGAGAACGGGACTTCCGAATCCCCAAGTCCTCTCGGACACCGCAGAGGAAAGCGCTACGCTCTGCATGCTATCCCTATATGCCCTCGGGTGGGGATCTTTCCCCAAGGAGGTAATGAATGTGTGGACTCCCTTCTGTTGACGACATAGCCCTTTTTGAGCGGGCTCTCCCGGTCTACTTCAGAACCCCGATCTCCTTGTAGAACCGCTCTGCTC